>JAYVCM010000250.1:0-3291 GCA_043749955.1 Limisphaerales bacterium
GTTTCGATCCTGCCGGCGGGCACCACCGTCTGGCAGCCGGCCAAGCCCGACCAAATCTTGAAGCTCAACGACAAGCTGCGCACCGGCAAGGACAGCCGCGCCACCGTCCGGCTGGCGGACCTCAGCGTGATGCGCATCAATGAACTGACAACATTCGAACTGCTGCCGCCGCATGAAAAAGACCGGAAGCCGCTGCTTGATTTGAAGAGCGGCTCGCTTTATTTTTTCAGCCGCGAGAAGCCCTTGGACATCCAGTTCCACACGCCCACGGCGGCCGGCGCGATTCGCGGCACCGAATTTTTTCTCGCCGCCGCCGAAGACGGCGAAACCCGCCTCGCCCTGCTGGACGGTGCGGTGGACCTCGGCAACGAGGCCGGCCAGATCCAGATGCAGGCCGGCGAGCAGGCGCGCGTGGCCAAAGGTAAAGCGCCCACGAAGTCCCCGCTGATTGACGCCGTCAACGTCATCCAATGGTGCCTGTATTACCCGGCGGTGGTGGATGCGGACGAAATCAATTTCACGGCGCCGGAAAAAGAAATCCTGCGCGATTCGCTCGCCGCGTATCGCGCCGGTGATCTGCTCGCCGCGCTGGCGGCGTTTCCCGCCGGCACTCCGCCGTCCGGCGACGCCGCGCAAGTTTATCACGCCGCGCTGCTGTTGAGCGTGGGCCGCGTGGACGAGGCAAATCAACTCCTCACAAATCTTCCCGCCACCGGGCCGGCGCAGGCTTTGCGCGAACTGATCGCCGCCGTGCAGTTCAAGGAATTTTCGCGCACGGCGCAACCCGCGACCGCCAGCGAATGGCTCGCGGAATCCTACTACCAGCAATCGCGCGCCAAGCTCGACGATGCGCTCGCCGCCGCCCGCCACGCCGCCGCGCAGTCGCCCGCGTTCGGCTTCGCGTGGCTGCGCGTGGCGGAACTGGAATTCAGTTTTGCGAACGTGCCCGCCGCCGAGGCCGCGCTGGAAACGGGACTCAAACTTTCTCCGCGCCACGCGCCGGGCCTGGCGCTGCGCGGCTTCCTCGCCGCCGCCCGCTGGCATTTGCCGGAGGCGTTGAAGTGGTTCGACGAAGCGATTCAAGCGGACGGCGCGCTCGGCAACGCCTGGCTCGGGCGCGGGCTGGTCCGCATCCGCCAGGGGCATCGCGTCGAGGGCCGCCAGGATTTGCAGACCGCCGCCGCGCTGGAGCCGAACCGCGCGCTGATCCGCAGCTATCTCGCGAAGGCGTGGAGTTCCGAAGGCAAGGACGCCCTCGCGCAAAAAGATTTGCGGCTCGCCCGGAAACTCGATCCGAACGATCCCACCGCCTGGCTTTATTCCGCGCTGCTCGATCAGCAGCACAACCAGATCAACGCCGCCATCCGCGAGCTGGAAAAATCGCAGGAGCTAAATGACAACCAGGCGGTCTTCCGTTCCCAACTTTTGCTGGATCAGGACCGCGCCGTGCGCAGCGCGAACCTCGCCGCCATTTACCGCGACGCCGGCATGGAAGACGTGAGCCTGCGCGAAGCCGGCAAGGCGGTGAATTCCGACTACGCGAATTATTCCGCCCACCAGTTTCTCGCCAACAGCTATGACACGATCCGCGACCCGAAACTTTTCGATCTGCGTTACGAGGCGCCCGCGCGCAGCGAATGGCTGATCGCCAACCTGCTCGCGCCCGTCGGCGGCGGCACGCTCTCTCGCAATGTTTCGCAGCAGGATTACGTCCGCCTCTTCGAGAAAGACGGCGTGGGCGCGAGTGCCAGCACGGAATATCGCAGCCAGGGAGAATTGATCCAGACGGCCTCGCAATACGGGCGTTCCGGTCCGCTGTCCTACGCGCTCGATGGCTACTATCGCTCGGACAACGGCCAGCGCCGGAACAACGAGCTGGAACACCGCCAATTGAACGCGCAGATCAAGTTTGAAATCACGCCGAAAGACAGCGTGTTCCTGACGGCGGAATATTTCCATCAGGACAGCGGCGACGTGGCGCAACACTACAATCCCGCCAGCGCCAACCCCGGCCTGAAGCTGGACGAACGGCAGGAGCCAAACATCTTCCTCGGCTATCACCGCGAATGGAGTCCGAACTCGCACACGCTGTTTCTCGCGGGCCGCATCCAGGACACGCTCGATCTCCAAAATCCCGACGCGCAGCCGCTGTTCATGCGCGTGCGGACCAACGGCCTCATCACGCGCGTGCGCCGCGAGCCGTTCTACAACCTCAACTATCACCGCGACTACGAAGTTTATTCGGCGGAGCTGCAGCACATCTGGGAAGCACATTCGCACACCGTCATCGTCGGCGGCGGCTACCAGAACGGCAGCGCCGATACGACCGCGCAGCTCACGCAGATGGGCAACCCGATGAGCGCGCAGAAATTCCAGCAGTCCGTGGACCGGTTGAGCTTCTACGGCTACGAGCAATGGCGCATCATCGAACCGCTCGCGCTGACGGCCGGCGTGGCGTATGACCGGCTCAATTTTCCGCGCAACATTCTGAACGCGCCGATCAGCAGCGCCGCCGAAACCCAGGAGCAAGTGTCGCCCAAAGTCGGTTTGATCTACACGCCGTGGCAGCGCACGACGGTGCGGGCGCTCTATGCGCAATCGCTGGGCGGCCTGTTCAATGAAAATAGTTTTCGCCTCGAACCGACACAGCTCGGCGGTTTGAACCAAAACTTTCGCAGCGTGATTCCCGAATCCGCCGCCGGCCTGCTGCCGGGCGCGCACATGGAAACTTATGCGGCCAGCCTGGACCAGTCGTTCGCCAGCGGCACGTTCCTCGGCGTGGCCGGAGAAATTTTGCAATCGGACGGCGACCGCACGGTGGGCGCGTTCACCAACTCCATCAGCATCGCCCTGCCGAACCGCCTCGCCGGCACGCGGCAGTCGCTCGACTTCCAGGAGCAGAGCTTGATCTTCACGGCGAACCAGTTGCTCGGCGACGAATGGGCCGTCGGCGCGCGCTATCGCATCAGCGAGGCAAATCTCAAGAGCGATTACCCCGACGTGCCGGCCACGGCGATCTGGCAGATGACCGAACCGAAGCAGTCGGATCAATCCGCGTTCCTGCAGCAGCTCACGCTCTCCGTGAACTTCAATCACCGCAGCGGATTTTTCGCGCAGTGGCTGACGCACTGGACGGCGCAGAATAACAGCGGCTACGCGACGGCGCTGGCGGGGGATAATTTCTGGCAGCACGATTTCGTGGCGGGCTATCGCTTCCTCCAGCGTCGGGCGGAGGTGAGCGTGGGCGTGCTGAATCTGACGGACCAGGATTACCGGCTGAACCCACTGAAC
>JAYVCM010000251.1:0-3806 GCA_043749955.1 Limisphaerales bacterium
ACGAGTCTGATCTGCGTTTGGAATGCTCCGGGACAAGATTACGCACCCGAAGCGCCGCGTGGGGTGCGGATAAAAGCCGCTCCGTCACAACCGATGCCGGTGATCCCCGCGCCGGTGCCCCCGACCCCCGCACCGCCCGGCCCGTTTCAGCCCGGGCTGCCGGCTCCGCCGGCCCAGCCAACTCCACCAATCCAACCGCCCCCCCGTCAGCCACCCGTGTTTACTAATGAACCGCCCGTATTCACAAATCATCCGCCGGTGTTTACCAACCGGCCACCCGGGTTCACGAACCGTCCGCCGGCAATCAAAAATTATTCCGTTTGATTCGTTGTCGTTTTTTTAAGACGCGTAAACCGCAACGAAGACCGCCGATTAAAATTAAAAACATCATGACTAAAAAAACTGCGACCACCGGAGTGAACCTCACCCGCGAACAGATGATCCAGTTGTTGAACGAGGATCTGGCGGGCGAATACCAGGCGATCATCGCCTACACGGTGTATAGCCAGGTGCTCAAAGGCGCCGCTTACACGGACATCGCGCGGGAACTGGAGCTGCATGCCGGCGAAGAACTGCAGCACGCCATCAAGATCGCCAGACAGATTGATTATCTCGGCGGCATGCCGGGCGTGACCCCCAAGCCGGTTATCACTTCCAGCGACCCGGTCACCATGCTGCGCGCGGATCTGGAGAATGAACGGACCACGGTGGGGCGTTATCGCGAGCGCATCCGGCAGGCCGAGGCGATGGGGGAATTTGCGTTGAGCGAGATCTTGCGCGGCATCATCGTGCAGGAGCAGGAGCATGAAATTGATCTGGCGGCGGCGCTGGGCATTGACGTGCCGCTCCCTAAAAAGCCTTAGGACCGACAAAATATCGAAACCAAGTAAAGAACCTCCATGCCTCATCAAGGCGATAAATCCAGCTACCCTGACAAACATTTCCGCACATGCGGTAATTAGAGAGGAAAAAAATGAAAAACAGAAAACACATTCTATTCGGGCTGGTAGTTTTGTCTTGCGCCGGCACTGTGCTGGGACAGGAGGAAAAGAAATCGAGCTACGCACCCGTCGTCCCGAAAGAGGAGTTCTCCGCCACGATGTCCCGCATGAAAATGGAGAAACCGAGCGTGATGAAAAGGCAGAAGGATCTTCTGCAGGAACGCTACGATTTGCGAAACGACCCTGTGCCAAACGTCACCATGGCACGCGGCAAGCCAGTTCAAAGAGGCATTCGCGTGAAACTCGCACCCGGCACGAACTGGGAGAAGCTGGCCGCCCTGACCCCGGAGGAGATTCGCGTCGGCGATCTTTTTCCGCAGGGCTTTCTGCCGCTGCCTCATCCTAATCACCCGGAAGGCGGAATGCTCTTTCCGCAGTTTCAGATCGACGAAATCAAGCAACAGGAAGGGCGGGATTTGACCCGGTTCGATTTGGATTTTGATTTGCCGGATCATTTTCTCCCGGAATTTCCCGCCCCCATCTTTTTGACGACGCGCCCGGACTTGGGCGACGTCTCGCAAGGCAAACTCGTGACCAGCGACAACTTCTTTGAATTGTTCGACGGAATTCTCAACCCAAAGCAAATCGAAGGACTGCGGCTGCTCTTGACGCCTTTTCCGCAACAACAGTTCAATCAAACCAGCGACCGCCGAACCGAGCGACCGAGCCGCGGGGTGGCTTGTTTCGATTGCCACGCCAACGGCCATGCCAACGGCGCGACCCATCTGGCCGGCGACGTCCGGCCGCAGGAACACCGCCACCGGATAGATACGCCGTCGTTGCGCGGAGTGAACATTCAGCGCCTGTTCGGTTCCCAACGAGCCTTGAAGTCCGTGGAAGATTTCACGGAGTTCGAACAGCGCGCGGCCTACTTCGACGGCGATCCGGTCATCGCGACCAAAAAGGGAGTCAACATATTGGAGCGCGGCAGCCAGGTTCATTTCATGGCCGAGTTTCAGGAACTGCTGGATTTCCCGCCGGCGCCGAAACTTGGGGTCACGGGGAAACTAAATGCCAAAGCCTCCGAAGCGGAACGCCGGGGACAGGACCTCTTTTTTGGCAAAGCACAGTGCGCGACCTGCCATACGCCGCCGTATTACACCGACAATTCAATGCACAATCTCCAGGCCGAACGCTTTTTCAAAATAAAAATGGTCAATGGCCGCATCGCCAGCGCGGACGGCCCAATCAAGACGTTTCCGTTGCGCGGGATTAAGGATTCTCCGCCTTACCTTCACGACGGCCGGCTGCTGACGCTGGAGGACACGGTGGAATTTTTTAACCTGATTCTCGAAACCAAGTTGAGCGCAGAAGAGAAAGGCGATCTGCTGGTCTTTTTGCGCGTGTTGTGATTGCGGCACGCGCCAGATGAAGACAAAAACGAAGCGGCGGGGCGAACTGAACCCATGGCGTCCCGCCTGAAAGAAAGGATCACCAATCCCCAAGGCGATAAATCCAGCTACACGGACAAACAGAAACGGCTGGCGGCGCACATCAAGGACGGCTCCCATTGGTTTTTTCAATTATCCCGGCCTGCCCGCCAGGGCTTGGATTCACAAAGTCCGGCATGGGGTGAACACCCCATGGCTCTATTTCATGTTCCTAACCTAATGTGAAGCCTGCGAGTTCGGGAAAGTTCTCCACCAAACAAAACAAAACACGAACGAAAAAATAATATGAAACGAAAACTTCAAATCGTCATCGCCATCGCAGTGTTTGCCGCTTCGTTGGTGGGCGTCGCCTCTTCCGGCTCCGGCATGGATGCTGTTTCCAAAATGGAACCGGCCGTCGGACTCAAGCTGGCCATGCGGCAATTGTGGGAAGAACATATCACCTACACCCGCAACTATATCATCAGCGCCCTGGCCGATCTTCCCGACGGCGATGCGGTTGCCAAGCGGTTGCTCAAAAACCAGAACGATATCGGCGACGCGATCAAGCCTTACTATGGCGACGAGGCGGGCAAGAAACTGTCGGCGCTGCTGCGCGACCACATTATGATCGCCACAGACGTGGTCAAGGCAGCGAAGGGTGGCGACCAGGATCAACTGACGGCCGCGCAGACCAAGTGGTCTGCAAACGGTAAAGAGATCGCCGCCTTCTTGAGCAGCGCGAATCCCAACTGGCCGCTAAAAGACCTGGAAGCGATGCTGCAAAAACACCTGGACCTGACGACGGGAGAAGTCGTGGGCAGGCTCACGAAGGATTGGGCGAAAGACATCGAGTCGTATGACAAGGGTCACCTTCACATGCTGATGTTCGCCGACATGCTTAGCGACGGGATTGCCAAACAGTTCCCGGCCAAATTCAAAAAATAAAAAAGTTATGAAAAAAAACATGCTGGTAACACTCGCACTGGCGCTGTTCCCATTTCTTGGCCAGGCTGACGATAATTCCGTCCAGACCTTCGACCGCGCGATTCTCCGGAACAACTCCCTGCTGTTCGCGGAGGGCCGGGATATTTTCCGTTACGACACCTTCGGCGACGAAGGGTTCTGGGGCGGTGCGCTAAAACTTCATCTGGCGCTGGCCGGCACAAACAACGGCGGCGTCGGCCCCGGTGTCAGCCCGCGAACCGCCCTCGCGGTGGGGTTGAAAGTGGATGTCCAGGCCTTGCCGTCTTCACTCCAGGCGAAGCTGCGTGCGGGCAAGGTCAACCTCGACGATCCCGCCACCACGCTGGCACTGCTCAAACTCAACTCGGTAATCGGTGTGACCGGCTTTTTTACCAACGGGACACTCAAATCCATGGGCATCCAATGCGCCCTCTGTCACTCGACGGTGGACAATTCGTTCGCGCCCGGC
>JAYVCM010000252.1:0-2626 GCA_043749955.1 Limisphaerales bacterium
CAAAGATGGCAAACAACGCGCCGAGACGGTGCTCGGCGCTCCGACCGAATGTGTGAGCCTGCGGCTGTTTCGCTCCGAGGAGTTGGCGCGGCAGGCGACGCTTGGCGGCATTCAAAAACTGGTGGAGCTGGCGCTCTCGAAAGATTTCGCCTGGCTGCACCGGGATTTGCGCGGGCTGAACCAGTTCGATGCGCTGGTGGCCGATCTCTGTCCGCTCGACGAGTTGCAGGAGCTGGCGTTTGAAAATCTGAAGCGCCACGTTTTGCCCGCCGAAATTTTTCCCGTGCTGAACGAGGAAAACTTTCAGGCCGCCGTGCAGCAGACGCGCCTGCAAATCCCCGGCCTCGCGATGAAGCTCGTTGACCAGGTCGGCGTGCTTCTCCGGGCGCGCATGGAAATCCAGCAGCGCTGCGGCCCGTCGCCGGTGCTGCCCGCCACGAAACCACGGACGATTTCCGATTTGAGCCAGTTAAGCCTCGCCACGAAGAACGCCCGCAAGCCGGCGAATGTTTGGGCGGAAGAGTTGGATTCACTTTTGCCGCGAAATTTTTTGGAAACGATTTCGTTCGCGCAGCTCCCGCATCTGCCGCGTTACCTGAAGGCGCTCGCCACGCGCATGGAACGCGCGAAGTTGAACCCGTTGAAAGATCAGGAGCGTGCGCAGCAACTTGCGCCTTATCTGGCCGCCCTCCGCAAACTCGAAGCCAATCCGCCGAAGCCGGCGGAGGCGCGGCGACGGCTGGAGGAATTCCGCTGGATGATCGAGGAATTTAAAGTCTCCCTGTTCGCGCAGGAACTCGGCACGGCGGTCCCGGTCTCGCCGCAACGCCTCGACCAGCAGTTGCAACGCCTGTAACCCGGCCGACGGATTTTCGCTGAATTCCAAAATCACGCAAAGCGGGGTGCGTGATTAACCATGGAGTCCATTAAGCCCATGAAGTTTTTTTCTTCATGCCCTTCATGCCCTCCATGGTAAATGATCCGGCCTTCGGATTTCGGATTTTAGACCAGCAACTCCGCCCGCAGTTTCGCGGCGATCTCCGTCAACGCATCCGGCACGACGCCCGTGCCGGCGATGACCGGCATGAAGTTCGTATCGCCCGTCCAGCGCGGCACGATGTGGATGTGCAGATGTTCCGCGATGCCCGCGCCCGCGACTTTGCCGAGATTGATGCCCACGTTGAATCCGTCCGGCTTCATCACCGCCGTCAGCGCATTCATGCAGCGGCGCGCGAGCTTCCAGAGGTCGGCCATTTCCTCGTCCGTCAGCCCGTTCAAATCCGGCACCTCCTTGTAAGGCACGACCATCAAATGCCCGCCGTTGTAGGGATAGCGGTTCAGCAGCGCGAAACAGGTGCGGTCGCGCACGACGACCAGGTTCGCCGCGTCGTCGGAGGATTGCGCGATGCGCGCGAAGAGGCCTTCCTTCAATTCCGGCTTTCGCGCGAGGATGTATTCGATGCGCCACGGTGCGTGCAGTGAGTCCATGGGCGTAGAGTAATGAGGCAAACGCGGAAAGTCAAAACGCCGTCAGGCGATAGCGTCAATTCGGGTAGGGCAAAGCTGCCGCTTTGCCAAACTTTTTCCTTACGGCGGGCTTACGTTGTTCTGAATCAAGATGGGGCGGCGCGGCAGCACCGCCCTACCTGAACAAACTCAAAACCGCCGCCGCCGCCCTTCCCGCCGCACCGGGTTCGCCGAGCGACGCGATGATTTCCGCGAGCTGCGCTTTGATTTTCGTCCGGCGCGCTTTGTCCTGCAACAGTTCCAGCGCGGCGCGCGAAAGATTTTCCGGCGTGGCGTCGTGCTGGATGAATTCCGGGTAAACCGTCTCGCCCGCCATGAGGTTCGGCATCGTCAGCGATTTCACCGTGATGAGGTGCCGGGCAATCTGGTAGGTGAGCCACGAGGTTTTGTAGAGCGTCACCGTCGGCACGCCGAAGAACGCGCACTCCATCGTCACCGTGCCGGTCGAGGCGATGGCGACATCCGCCTCGGCCAGCGCCCAAGGCAGTTCACCGATTTGGATTTCCAGATCCGCACCGAGCGATTTTGCGAGCTGCACCAGCGATTGATTCGGCAAAACCATTTTGGCTTTCGCCGCCGGCAGTTTTTCCTGAATCAATTTCAGCGCGGCGAGCAGCGGCGGCAGATGCCGTTGCAGCTCGCTCCGGCGGCTGCCGGGCAGAAGAAGAATTTGCGATTTACGATTTACGATTGACGCGCCTTCCGCCAATCCGCTCGTCAATCGTAAATCGTCATTCGTAAATCTCCCAATCATGGGGTGGCCGACAAATTCCACGCGCAACTGCGGCACGCGCTGCGCATACCAGGCCTTCTCGAACGGGAAGATGCTCAAGAGCAGATCATAGTCGCGAGCCAGCTTGTCCGCCCTGCCCGGCCGCGACGCCCAGACTTGCGGCGAAACGAACTGCACGATTTTCGGATCCCACTTGGAGAACGGATTTTCGCGGACGTATTTTTTGACCGCCTGACCGAAGCGCAGATTGAACCCGCCGTAATCCACGCCGATGACCACGTCCGGCTTGCGCTCAATCGCCAGCGCGAGCAGTTGGTTGAACAGCCGCCGGAATTTCAAAATATTTTTCAGCACGTCCGTGATGCC
>JAYVCM010000253.1:0-4353 GCA_043749955.1 Limisphaerales bacterium
ATTGATACCGGCACCGCGAATTCCATTCTCGTCAAAGTGAACCAGATCGGTTCGCTCACGGAAACGCTCGACGCCGTGCAGCTCGCGCAGTTCAACGGCTACACCGCCGTCCTCTCGCATCGCTCCGGCGAAACCGAAGACGCGACCATCGCCGACATCGCCGTCGGGACGAACTGCGGCCAGATCAAAACTGGTTCCTTGAGCCGCTCCGACCGTCTGGCGAAATACAATCAACTCCTGCGCATCGAACAGCAGCTTGGCAAGAACGCCGTGTATGCCGGTTTGAGCGCGCTGAAGAAGAGCAAGTGAGCTTGTTTTGATTCATGGCCGGAGTTAGATTCCGGCCATGGAACTCAAAGAACAATCCAAACCTTACATGGGTGAAGTTCGAACCAAAGTCAGGCTGGTCAACAATGCCGACGCGAATGCGGCGGCGGATGGCCGGTTGTCGCTTGAGCAGGTGCGGGTCGTTGAAGCTGACGCGATGGTGGACACGGGCGCAGTCCGCTCCTGCGTTCCGGCGTCGCTGCTGGTGCAACTGGGGATCAAGCCCTACAACCAAGTGACGGTCGAACTTGCTGACGGCAGCAAGCGCGCCGTCGGCATTGCGGAAGGTGTGAGCTTCGAGATCATGCAGCGCCGCTCCAGCGACGACGCCCTGATCCTGGGCGATGAAGTGCTGATCGGCCAGACGTTGCTGGAGAAAATGGATTTGCTGGTGGACTGCACCCGTCAGCGTTTGGTGCCGGCTCATCCTGAAGGCGCGGTTAACAAGCTCAAGTAGCAACGCCGTGGTCACGAACTGCGGACAGATCAAGACTGGTTCCTTGAGCCGCCGAGGTAAAATTCTCCGAAACGATTTCTGCATTGAATTTCTGAACCTCGTAGCAGCCGACGTGAGGAGGCTCCATCTGAAAAGCGGAAGGCGAAAAGCGGGAAAGCGAAACAAGTTTGAGCCTCCTCACGTCGGCTGCTACGGTTCCTGCGCATCGAACAACTGCTCGGCAAGCACGCCGTGTATGTGGGCTTGAGCGCGCTGAAGAAGAGCAAGTGAGCAGCGGAGCGCCGGTCTCCGACCCGGCGCGTTGGTGAAGATTTCGAAACGAGCCGGGTCGGAGACCGGCGTTCCAATTAAAAACCCGGAAGCCAGGCAACTGGCTTCCGGGTTTTGCTTTGGAAAATAATTCACCTCAATGCCCGGCGGCGAACAGGAACGCCTGCACGAAGAAAAACAACCCGGTCGCGCCCATCACGAGGCTGACGAACCAGAATTTGGGGCGCCGGGTCAGCACCGAAATCGCGCCGATGGAAATGGCGATCTGAAACAGCGTCACGCTCCGCGCGAAAATCTGGTGCGTCTTGAGTTCGTGCTGCGCCTCCTTTTCCTTTTCCTCCGCCGTCGCCGAGATTTTTTCCTTGTCGGTTTTATATTCCTCGGCCTTGGCGTGGTCGGCGGGCGCGGTGGGTTTGCCGAGCGCTTCCAGGATGTCCAGTTTGCTCTTCAACTGCGATTCCTTGATGCTTTTGGACTGGTAATAACTCCACTGGTTCGCGGCGGTGATCTGGGAAATCATCGCCTCGTTCGCATGATGGCCGGCCTGCAGCGACGCCACCGCCGCGAGCGCCGCCAGCAGCGCGGAGCTCAACGCCACGCCGAGCGTCCAGCGTTCGCCGCCGTGTTTGACGTGGTGTTCCATCTCCTCGTGCAGATGTTCCGTCGGGACTTCGGGGTCTTCCATAAGTGTAAAGCGGGCGAAGAATATGGCCCGCTGAAGAATTTTCAATCCTGAAATCGTCCATCGCCGTGCCGGCGGCCACGCGGAACGCCGATCTCCTGATCCGCACGGCGTTAAGTTCAGCTTCAAACTTGCCGAGACGGTGCTCGGCGTTCCGTCAATCACCTCGCTTCATCAGCCAATAGACCGCCACCATCGTCGCGATGGAAACCAGTGTCATTGGCAACGCCGGCAGAAAACACGCCAGCGACATCGCCGCGCCGCCCGCGAGCGGGATGCCCGCCTTCTGCCGCCAGCCGTAAATCAGGTAACCGCCGCCAATCCCGCCCCACAGCACGGAGGCCCAGAGCTGGTTTGAGTCCAGGTTCAACAAATCCACGCCGCCACTCTGCCGGAACATTGGCAACGGGTCAATGCGACCGGAGCGTAGTGGCACGGGCGTCCCGCCCGTGTGTTTCGATCTGAGGCATCGCTGCTGGCGGCAGCAACTCACGGACGGGACGCCCGTGCCACTACTGGCTGCTGCTTGCCACGGAAATTCCCTGTGGTAGATTTTTGCCGTGAGCAATTTTTTCCGGCCCAACATCAAACGCCAGGGACGCATCGCGCGCGGCGTCATCGGGACGTTGTGCCTCATCGCCGGCATCGTCCTCGTGGATTTTGTGTTGTGGCTCGGATTGATTTTTGTGATCGCCGGATTGTTCGCCATCTACGAAGCCCTGCGCGGCTGGTGCCTCGCCCGCGCCTGCGGCATCAAGACGAAGATTTGATTCTTTCAACCACGAAACACCCGAACTACACGAAAAATTTCCAAAACCACGTTCTGTTTCAGCTTTCGTGTGTTTAGTGTATTTCGTGGTTAAATTCTCCGAAGAAATTTATTTCCCCTTCGCCCACGCCAGACCGTCCGCGCCCGGCCCCGCCTCAATCAGCTTCGTCACTTTCCAATTCTTCACGTCAATCACCGCCACCTGCCGGCTCGCCGCGCACGAGACATAAGCCTCCGCGCCGTCCGGCCGCACCAAAACTTCCTGCGGCGCGTCCGGCACGTCGAGCGTGTGTGCCACCTGCATCGTCGCCAGGTCAATCACCGCCACCTTGTTCGCCTTGAGCAGCACCACGATCAGCCAGCGTCCGTCCGGCGTGGGCGCGCTGCCGTAGCCGACGCCTGGCATTTCGATCCAGCGGGCAACTCCGTTCGTCCGCGTATCAATGACCGCGAGGCGCGGCTGCGTCTGGTCGGAGGTGAAAATCCAGCGGTCGTCGGTGGAAAGCGAAATGCGCTGCGTGTTTTTGCAGACCGGAATCACCGCGAGAACTTTCTTCGCCTCCAAATCGAGAACGGAAACCGTCCCCGGCGCGACGTTCGCCGTGTAGCCGTGCTTGCCGTCGCTCGTGATCGCCAGCATGTGCGACTCCGGCTGGCCCGTGGGAATGGCGCCGACCACCTTCAACGTCTGCGGGTCAATCACCGTCACGGAATTTTCCAGTTCCGTCGTGACGTAAAGCAGACCGTTCTTCGGACCGATGACGGCGCAATGCGGCCGCACACCTTTGCCCAGATCAATCGTCCCGACCACTGTGCGTTTCTCCAGATCCATCACGCGGATCAATTGACCGTCCGTGCCCGCGTGCCCCACGCCCGCGTTGCCGTAGATCGGCACGAACGCGCGTTTACCATCCGGCGACGCCACGACTTCGTGCCCGGTCACGCCGTCCTCCGGCACGGTGGCAATCATCTTGCCCGCGACGGTATCAATCAAGCCGAGCGTGTGGTCGCCCTTGTTGGCCACGAGCAAAATGCCCTGGCTTAAATCTGCGGCTGCACTCGCCGCGAAACTGCTGGTTGCGACAACAAGTGCCGTGAGAAGAATCAGTTTGGTTTTCATACGCGCCGAATCATGGAACGATTTCGTCCGGCGAGCAACTGGAACCATTGGCCACAAAAAGGCACAAGCGGCACAAAAAGAGGAAAGCGCTGGCCGCGAAATTTATTTAGCTGACGCTAAAATGATTCACCGCACCGGTGAGATTTTAGTAATGCCACCATGCACTGTTGCCCCGGATTTTTGCGCCTTTTGCGCCTCTTTGCGGCAAAAATTGGCTTGTCTCTTCCAGCCGATTTCGTGGCTCAAGCAAACGCTCCGAACAGCGCCCGCATCTCCGCGTCCACCTGCGATTCATCCGTGAGCGTGTTCGCAATCTCATCCCGCAGCAGCGCGCGATACCGCTTCCGCAGCCGGTGGATCGCCACGCGCACCGCGCCCTCCTCCATGCCGAGCGACTTCGCGACGTCCGCCTGCGCCGAGTCGCCGCCGCCCGCCATCAGAAACATTTTCAACTGCTCGAACAATTTTCCTTTGCCGTCCGCCGCGCACTCGGTTTGCAAACGCTCAATCACCTTTGCCAGCAACGCCAAGGCCCATTCGCGGTCGAACGCCTTGTCGGGACTCGGCTCGTTTGTGGCGGCGACCTGAAACTTTGTATCCGCCGTCTGCCAGTCCAGCGAGAGATTCACCGCGCCGCCGCCGCGTTTTTGCGCCTGCGACTTGTCCCATTCGTTCGCCAGAAAATGTTTCAGCGACGCCAGCAGGAACGCGCGGAACTTTCCTTTCTC
>JAYVCM010000254.1:0-3425 GCA_043749955.1 Limisphaerales bacterium
GTCTGCTCCTCCTCGATGCCCGTGTTGAAAACCGGCAGGAAAATTTTCTGCGCCCCGTCGCGGTCGCTCAACGCGATATTCTGGACGATGGTTTCGGAAAGCTGGTTGGCGCGATGGAACGCGCAGTTTTTTTTCCAGATGACCGGCACCGGCTCGAACGCAAACGTTTTCACCTGCGGAAACTTCACCCCGGCATAGACCGAGTAGAGGCCGATGTTGGAACCAATGTCCAGAAACACCCGGGAGCGGCCGACGAGCGTGGTGATCGCCCGGTCCGCAAACACGTCATAGGCCTCCGCGCCGTTCCAGAACAGCGTGGTCGCGTAGGGCAGCCCGACGCCTTCGGGGAAGTTCAGTTCCGCGTCCATGAACGGAACCCTGCCGCCGCTCACGACGAGGCGGATGGCGGTGCGGTCGCGGAATTTCCAGGCCCAGCCGCGCAGCCGCTGGACCAGCGGAAAAAATTTCCGCAGCGGCGAACCGGGTTTGACGATGAGGTTTTTCATTTCGGCGTTCGGCGGATTTTGCCGGACTCAACGGGGCAAACTCAATTCATTTGTGTGCGCGATGCTGTTCCACGGCTTCGGCATAAAACGTCTTCATCTGGGCGTTGACCTGGCGCATGGTGAAATTTTTCTGCACATGGGCGCGCGCGGCGGCGGACATCCGCGCGAGCAGCGAACGGTCGCGGTCAATCCGCTCCAGAAATTTTGCCAGCGCGGCGACAGCCTCCGCCGGATACGTCGCGGGCGCGGCGAAGCCGGTCTCCGGCGTGATCTGCGACGCGGGGCCGCCGATGTCGAGACAGCCGACGGGCCGCCCGGCCGCCATCGCCTCGGCGCAGACGTTGCCGAACGCCTCGTGCAGGGCCGGATGCAGGAGCACGTGCGCCTGGCCGAGCTTTTCCAAAACGTCGGAATATTTCGGCAGCGTGCCGAAAAATTTCACGCGCGAACCCATCCCGGTCTGCGCCGCGGTTTTTTCCAGTTCGCCGCGGAACGGGCCGTCGTTGATGATCCACAGTTCCGCGTCGGAATTGTTTTTGGCGAACTGCGCAAAGGCGCGGATGGCGAGATAAAATCCTTTCCAATGGACGTGCCGGCCGATGCAGATGGCGCGCAGCGGGCCGGGCGGCGGCGCTGGCAGCGCGGCAAACTGCGCGAGGTCGGCGTCCGTGAGCGCGATCTGCGGCAGCTGCTCGACACGCCGTGCGCCCAGGCGTTTCAACGCCGCGCAGCTTTCCCGCGTCACGCCGATGGCGATGGTCGCGGCGCGGGCGGTGTCGCGCAACGCGGCGGTGCGTTCGCAAAATTTTCTCGCCCCGTCGCGCGCGGCCTCGGTGAGGCGATATTTCAGCGGCAGTTCGGAAACGAATTCACGCGGCGGCGTCTCCGCCGCGCCCACCGGCCCCCAGATGAACGGCCGGTTCAACTCCCGCAATCCGCTCGGCGACCAGTAGCGGCCGTAGGTGACGTGATGAACGAGGTCGAATTTCACCTTCTGCTGCAGATCGCGGACGGTGCGGCGCAGGCCTTCCTGCCACAGATGGTAGTAGATGGCGCTCGTCGCCGGGCGTTCACTCAACCATTGCCAGGCCGACGGCAGCCGTTGAAAAACGGGATGAAAATTTGGCAGCGGATTTTTCGCCAGCACCGGCTCGGTAAGTTCGCGGTATTGATGCGCGTCGGCGATGACCGCCCAGACCTCGTGTTCGCGCAGCGCCTCGTTGATGGCGCGCCAGGCGTTGCCCGGCTCGGAGGTCTGGCACGGAAAACAGGAATAGGTGGAAAGCAGAACTTTCATGCCGGGCACGGCGGAAACATCCAACATTCAACATCCAACATCGAACATCCAACAGGGGGGAATCCGCGCCGCAGCACCTTCGTCATTGGGCGTTGAATGTTGAATGTTGAATGTTTCATTTCAAAAAAATCAAAGGCGGTTCCACCAGACGGCGGTGGGCTTGGGCACGTCAATGGTCACGCGGCGATCCGGGCTGGCCTTGGTGTAGAGGGCATAACTCATGGGGTGCAGGTTGAAATGCCCGTGCCGCAGACGGCGCAAACGGTGGTTCACGATCCACAACGGCTTCAGCAGCCGCAGCCACAACGGAACCATCTTGGCCGTCTCGTTTTTTTCGCGGATGGCGTTCGGCCTGAGATTCATGTTTTCGCCCGTGTCGGCAAAGGTGGAGGTGAAGTCATTGCTGACGGCCATCGGCACGTTGTTTTTCATCAACGCGAGGATCCAGTGGAAATCGCCGAGGTCGCGCCATTTCGTGTCGAAGAAAATGCCGCGCTCGTGGATGACCTTGCGCCGGATGAAAATGCCGCACGTCAAGATCGGGAACCGGAACCAGACGTGGCGCGGACTGGGCACCATGGAATGACGGTGGCAGATGTATTTTCCGTCGCCGTCGGTCACGATGCTGCCGGCGAGCAGGACTTCCACGCCGGGATTTTCCGCGAAGAATTTTTTGACGGTAGCCAGCGCGCCCGGCAGGTATTGCTCGTCGCAATTGAGATAGGCGAGGATGTCGCCGGTCGCGCGCCGGTAGCCGCGGTTCACGGCGTCATACATGCCCGCGTCTTTTTCGATGAACGCCCTGACGCGAGAATCCTGCGGCAGCCAGTCCTGCGTGCCGTCGTCCGAACACGAATCCTGCACGATGTGCTCCAGTTCCACGCCTTGCTGGTCGGCCACGGAGGCGATGCAGAGCTTGAGCCACGCGGAATTGCGGAAGCTCGGCGTAATGATGGAAAACTTCATTTAAAGTGCGGAAAGACTGGTCAAAGCGGCGGGCGCTGTCAAACCTTCGTCCGAAACTTTTGGGCGACGGGGATCCGCCGGCCCATGCCGAAGGCGCGCGGCGAAACCTTCAGGCCCGGCGCGGCCTGACGACGCTTGTATTCGCTGAAATTGATTTTGTTCACCACGTCATTGACCACCGCCGCGGCAAATCCGTGCGCAATGATTTCCACCTTGCTCAAATTTTTCACGACGTAAAGTTCCAGGATCGCGTCGAGAATCTCATACGGCGGCAACGAATCCTGATCCGTCTGATTCGGGCGCAGCTCCGCGCTCGGCGGCTTGGTGATGGAGTCGGCCGGGATGATCTCGCGCTCGCGGTTGACCCAGCGGGAAATTTTATACACGTCCGTCTTGAGCACGTCGGCGATGGGAGCGAGCGCGCCGTTCATGTCGCCGTAAAGCGTGCAATAGCCCACGGCCATCTCCGACTTGTTGCCGGTCGTCAGCACGAGCGCGCCGAATTTATTGGAGAGCGCCATGAGCGTCAGCCCGCGCAGCCGCGACTGGATGTTTTCCTCCGCCTCGTTCGGCTTCGTGCCCACAAAGATTTTTTTCAACTGCGCCTCGACGGATTTGAAGGCCGGTTCAATCGGCAGGACTTCGTAGCGGATGCC
>JAYVCM010000255.1:0-4642 GCA_043749955.1 Limisphaerales bacterium
GTGCCGCGCGGCTCGGAGATTTTGGATGTCGGCTGCGGCGGTGGCCGGCCCGTTTTGACCTCCATCGGCCACGTGACGGGTCTGGAACCGATTCCGGAACTCGCCGCCCAGGCGCGGCAACTTTATCCCAGAGTCGAGGAGAGCATGGCCGAGAAGATGCCGTTTCCCGACGGGCAGTTTGACGCCGTGGTTTCGACCGATATTCTGGGACACATCCCGGTGCCGATCAAAGATGCGGTCATGTCGGAAATGTTCCGGGTGTTGAAACCCGGCGGCATCACCCTGCACCTGGCCGAGGCGGACTCGGACGGGTGGATGGCGCGCATCGCCAAGCGCGAGCCGGTGCCGTATCGCAAATTTTGGATCGAGGCGCCGGATCACCGCGCGATGGAGCCGGCGGGCGTGCAACTGGAACGGTTTCGCAAGGCCGGGTTCACCATTGAAAAAGCGCGTCCCTACATGCCCATCGTGCCGGCGTTCGGCTCGATTTACGCCATGTTCAAGGAGCATAAAAACATACCCGGCTGGTTGAAACTGGCGCGATTTTTTGACGGGCTGGTGGCCGGAAAAGAAACCCTGTGTGAATTTCTCAACGTCCTGATCACGCCGCTGGCGTTTCTGAATCTGTTCGCACCGGCGGAGGCGGGCCAGGGGCTGATCGTCAAGGCGCGCAAACCGTTTGCGGCCCCGGCGGCGGCCGGTGTCAGTTAATTTGGCAAGAACCATGAATGCTTCCTTGATAATGCTGGAAATTTCGGTGGTCGGCCTCGGCCTCGTGCTGATGCTGGCGGATTTGTTTGTGCCGGCGGAACGCCGCCGCTACATCGGCTACGCCGCCATCGCGGCACTCGGTGTGTTGCTCATCGCGAGCTTGAGCGGCCACGGCAGTTGCGGCCAGCTCGGCACGGCGTTCAACGGCATGTTCGTCAACGACGCGCTGTCGCTGTTCTTCAAACGCTTCTTCATCATCGCGGCCATCCTGGTTTTGTTCATGGCGTCGGAATTTTCCGACCGGCTCGCGGCGGGCAGCGTGGCGGAATACTATTCGCTCATCCTCTTCGCGCTGTCGGGAATGTTGTTTGCCGCGTCGTCCAACGACTTCGTAATGCTGTTCGTCTCCATTGAACTCATCACCATCACGTTCTACGTCCTCGTCAGTTTTCAGCGCAGCAAGGTCGCCTCGCTGGAAGCGGGCGTGAAGTATCTGATCCTCGGCGCGCTGTCGTCGGCCTTCATGGTGTTCGGCATCGCGCTGGTCTGGGGCACGACCGGCGAACTCAACTTCACCAAGCTCGCCGCCGTCGCGCCGCTGTTTGCGGACAGCAAAATTTTTCTGCTCGGCGTGCTGCTGGTTCTGGTCGGACTCGGTTTCAAGATCGCGGCGTTCCCGTTTCAAATCTGGGCGCCGGATGTTTACCAGGGCGCGCCGACGCCGACGACCGCGTTTCTCGCCGTCGGTTCCAAGGCCGCTGGATTTGTTCTGCTGCTGCGCGTTTTGTTCACAGCGGTTCCAAGTGTCGCCGCGCATTGGGCGAACCTGCTCATCGTCATATCTGCCATCACGATTCTTTACGGCAACCTCTGCGCGCTGCCGCAGCAGAATCTCAAGCGCCTCCTGGGCTATTCGAGCATCGCGCACGCGGGCTATCTGCTGCTGGGCGTGGCCGCGTTGAGCGCCAGCGGGCAGGCGGCGGTTTTGTATTATCTCGCCGGTTATCTGTTCACGGTGGTCGCGGGGTTTCTCGTGATTTGTCTCGTGATGCGGCAAACCGGCGCGGAAAATATTTCCGCGCTGGCCGGTTTGAACCAGCGTTCGCCATTGCTCGCCGCCACGATGACCATCGCGATGGTTTCGCTCGCAGGCATCCCGCCGCTCGCGGGCTTCTTCGGAAAATTTTTGCTGCTCAAGGCGGTGGTGGAGCAGGGCGCAACGAACCACGCATATTACTGGCTGGCGTTCATTGCACTGGCGGGCGTGGTGATTTCGCTCTACTACTATTTCGGCGTCGTCCGCGCGATCTACTGGAGCAAGGACGCGGTGGATCTGTCGCCGATTGAACTCTCGGCCCCGGCGAAAGCTTCCATCTGGGCCTGCCTCGCGGGCATCTTCTGGCTCGGCCTGTTCCCGAACACGGTGCTGAACCTGGCGAATGAAGCGGCGGCGGTTTTCACCAAATAAAATTTAACCGCACAGAACGCAGAGAACACAAGAATGGAATCTGTTTTTCGGCGGCGGTTTTAACCCGAACTCCGAACTCAGATGCGACGCCGAGGTAGGGCAGGCTTACAGCCTGCCGGTTTACGGGGCTTACCAGCCCCGTGTTTCAGCACTGCACTCGGACACTTTTCTCAGCCCTGGAACCGGCGGCTGGTAAGCCGCCGGAACCGGCAGGCTGGTAAGCCTGCCCTACAGCCCTTGGCCATGCTTCCGCAAAGTCTATTTCGGCGTTCGGGTTTAATTTCCGGCAAACACCTTTCAACTCCTCGGCAGGAATTTTTCTCTGCGCTCTCTGCGTTCTTTGCGGTTGAATCATTCCGCCCCGCTATTGTTGCAGCTGGTAGAAATTCTGCAGCGCCCCCGCACTGATCCCGTTCGTGAAAATAAATCCGCCGCCCGCATCAAACTGATTCGTGGCCACGCGCGTCCAGTTCGTCAGCGGCGTGTCCAGGTTCGTGGTGCAGATCACAAAATAATTTCCCAGCGGCACGCCGTTGCTGCCGCTGAACACCAGATTGGTTCCGCTCAAGAAGAGGCTGCCAAAGCTCGGCGGCGCGGTGGGCGCGACGACGAGTTTCACGGTGCCGGGCGTGTTGGTGTCGAAGCTGTAATTGAATCCGGCGGGCGCGGAAGCGAGGACGAGGCCGGCCAGATTGAGCGCGCCGGCGCAGGTGAACAGCGGGTAGCTGCCCGCACCGAAGCCGCCCGCGTTGGTGACTTTCAACTGGCCGGTCAAAAACAGATTGCCGCCCACGACGACCAGGTCGCTGCTCGTGCCCAGTTCGAATTGCAGAACGGTGCTGTCGTTCAGCGTGAGACTGCCGGCGAAGGTGAGCGTGCCAGGGCTGTTGCCGGGCGTCAGCGTCGCGCCGTTGTTCAAGGTGGCATCGCTGCCAATGAAGCCGGTGCCGCCAAGCGTTGCGCCGGTGGCGATGATGAGATTTCCAAAACCGGTGCCGCTGCCGCCGGGGTTGTTGACGCGCAACGTTCCCGCGCTGACGGTCGTGTCGCCGGCGTAGCTGTTGCTGCCGCTCAAGGTCCAGGTGCCGGAACCGGTTTTCACGATGGCGGTCGTGGTGTTCGTGTTTTGCTCGGCGATGGTGCCGGCAAAGGTGGCGTCGGAATTCGCCGCGCCGATGCGCCAGGTGAGGATGGAGTCGCCGGGGCTGCCCAGCAGTTTCGCCGACGCGCTGCCGGACAATGCGCCGATCTCCAGCGTCGTTTCCGTGCCGGGATCAACCGCGACGTATGCCGCGACGTTGTTGGAAAGATTCAGCCTCGCGCCGGCCAGTCCGTTCAAATTCGCGATGCGGAAATCGCCGCCCGCGCCGGTGAGAACATTGATCTGCCCGGTGAACACCGACCAGTCGCCGTAGAGCGTCGTGTTGGTGGACGGCGCAAAAAAGTTAAACGTGCCGCTGCCGGTCAGGCTGCCGTAGAGGTCGCACGCGGCATCGGCGTTCAATCGTCCGGTCGTTGCGCCGGGCACGATCAGATTCCACAATGACGCATTGGTGGTGGCGGCGCTGGAAAACATGGTGAGCGTGCCGCCCGCCAGCGTGACCGGACCGGTGCCGAGGCCGGATTGATTGGCGAGGTCGTTGGTCAGGAAAATATCACCGCCCGCAATCAAAGTGCCGCCGGTGAAACTGTTGCTGGCCGACAACGTCAACGAACCCGCGCCAGTTTTCTGGAGCGCGGTTGAACCGCCAATCACGCCGCCGCTGAAATTATAAGCGAGCGACGCATTGCTGACGGTGATCGCACCGGGCAGCACTGTGCCGCCGATGGCCACGCTGCCGTTGGTCGAGGTGTCGTTGAACAGCGTCGTGTCCGTGTTGAAAAATTTATCCGGTCCCGCAGTCGCGGGATTGAGCCAGTTGGTCGTGGTGACATTCCAGTTGTTCCCGTTCGTGCCGCGCCACAGCAGCGCGGCGGACGTTGAGCCGGACACCGCCAACAGCACCGTGCCCGGAGTGGAAAGATCAAACGTGAATGTCTGCCGCGTGCCGCTGACGCCGCCCCATGCGAGATTCGCCGCGCTGCCGGTCGTGGCCGCGCCGCCGTTGATGAGCGTGTAATTGCCCGCAGCGAGCGAACCGTTGAGGTAATTTGGCTTGATGACGCTGACGCCGTTCAACGTCAGGGTTCCGCCGGACATTGAAACCAAATCGTTCACGCCGCCGCCGCCGGTGGTGACGTTGGCGAGATCAAAATTCAGATTCGCCGTGTTCAACGTCAGGTCGCTCGCAAGGTTCAGCGTTCCGACGGTGATGCCGGGGGCGAGAGTGCCGCCGCTGTTGATCGTGACCGCTCCGGCGATTTGCCCGCTGCCGCCCAGGGTCGCGGCGCTTGCAACCACGGCGGGGCTGCTGCTATTGGTGCCATTGACGATCAGCGTTCCATTGCTGACGGTGGTGGTGC
>JAYVCM010000256.1:0-4577 GCA_043749955.1 Limisphaerales bacterium
AAATTCAAAACCGAATCCGATGAACCAACGCTTTCAAATCTACTGCGTGCAATTTGCCCTGGGCCGGTTGCTGTTGCATCTGGGCTGCCTGCTGCGCGGGGGGAAGCCCCGGTTCCATTGGGCGGGCGTGCGGCGGGAGCTGGCCAGTTTGTTTTAGCGCCACCCGCCGAAGGCAAGGCGGAGGTGAAATCCTGCGGCGGCATTGGAAGGTCAGGGTGGTTACACCGGCGAAACGCCGAAAGGTTATTGTCCACGTTTTATCCGACACGACAGCCCGGCAATTGGTGTTATATTCTTCTCAATGTTCACAGAAATCCATGCCGGCCGTGCGCCAGGACAACTTTGATTGGTTGATGCCATAAACTGTTCACCCTGATTTCCTTCAAAAATTAAAACACCATCTTCAATGGAAACCTTAAGAATCACCCTGAAAACCAGCCGGTGCCAGACGTTTGAACCCAGGTTATTCAGAAACTTCCCGCAACGCAGGAGCCATCAGGCCGCGTTTTTTCTTTTGCTGGCGGCGGCGTTGCTTGGCTCCAGCCCGGCGATGGGTGGGATTAACATCCTGACCAACGGCCCGTCATTGAGCGGCAGCGCCAACTGGTCCCTCGCGTCGGCCCCGACCGCCAATACCAATGCCGGTTCGCATCAGGATTTGGTGATCCAGCCCTTGTCCCCGGCGATAACGAACCTCTATCAGGCGGCGGGCAACACTTACTCCCAGTCCATCAATGTGACCAACGGTCTGTCTTACACCCTCACGGCCAATACCACCAACAGCAGTTCGGGGAACCCGATTGTGAGACTCGGCGACGGCATCAGCCAGGCCAACAGCGGCACGTCGTTCAGCAATTCTATTTCCGGCGTGACTAACGATGCCATCTATCTCGCGAACAATTCGTCGCTCACGATTTTGGAAACCAATCTCAACAACGCCACCAATTCCGTCCAAGGCAATCCGTTGACACTATCAATCGTCTGCACCAACGGCATCAACTTCAACGTTCAGGCCGGCTCCACCTTGACCATCAACGCGCTGATCACCGGCAGTTCCTCCAGCAAGACGCTGACGCTCACCGGTGGCGGGGTTTTTAATTACGGTGGCAATCCCTATGCGCCGAGCAATCTCGTGTCCGGCCAGTTGCCCTTCAAGGCCTCCTTTACGATCACCAATGACTCTGCATGTAATCTCAGCGGTGTCATCAGCAATGGATCCGGCAATGCCGTGGTGCTCGCTTCGGCCAATTCGGTTCTCAATGAAGGTCTGACGGGTGCCATTCAGGGAAGCGCCGTTCTGACCGTGAACAGCGGCGTGGCGGCGCTGCATGGAACGAACACCTACACCGGGCTGACCACCGTGGTCGGCCCCAACGCCACGTTGCAGGTTTTCGGACGGCAGGCGCTTTCCGGCAGTTCAAGCCTGATCCAAGGCAGCAGCACCGCACTGAATAGCACGTTGTCACTGGCCACGGCTGATAACTATACGATGAACCAGTTGCAGATGAGCGGCATCATCATCGTCACCAACTCCGGCGCCGGCTCGTCCACGCTGACCTTCACTAACGGTGGTTTCCAGACCGGAACCGCCACCAAACAAATCAGTGTTAGTTCGAATACGACGGTGGTTATCAGCGGGGCGAACTTTGATATCATCGGAGCCACCGGCAACAAAAATCGCAACGTCAGCCTGACGCCCGATACCGGCGGTGCGATAACCTTCAACGCCGTGCTTCGTGACAACGGCGCGTTTCAAGGCGGCGTTGAAAAACATGGTCATGGTGTGGTCACTTTGAACGGCATCAACATTTACACCGGCGGCACGACGAACACCGGCGGCGGCACGTTGCTGGTGAACGGCTCCATTGGCGGCGCGTCCGTCCAGTCGGATGCCACGTTGGGCGGCACGGGCACGATCACCGCGCCCGTCATCATCACCACCAACGGCACGCTGGCCCCCGGATTGCCAACGGCCATCGGCACGCTCACCGCCAGCGGCGGACTCAACTTGGCCGGTGATGTTCTCATCAAGGTGAAAAAATCGGTGTCGCCATCGAACGACCTCACGGTCGTCACTGGATCGTTGACGAATTCCGGCACGGGCAACGTCACCGTCACCACGAATCTCCCCGGCGCAACGGCACTGGCCTTGGGCGACAAATTCAAAATCTTCAGCCAGGCCGTCTGCAACGGCGCGGCGATGACCGTCAGCGGCGCGTTGCCTTCCGGCCTGGGCTGGTCAAATAATTTAGCGGTGGATGGAACCATCTCGGTGGTGAGCGTCAGTGCAACGCCGCCGACGCTCGGCGTTTCGCAAGCGGGCAATGTCCTCACGTTCACCTGGGCCGGCACGTTCAAACTTCAGTCCCAGACGAATTCGCTGAACACCGGATTGAACAGCAGTTGGTCTGATTATCCCGGCGGCACTGTCAGCGGGGTGAGCGCGACCATCAATCCGGCGAACCCGACGGTGTTCTTCCGGCTGTCGCAATGACCACCGCCGGTGATGAGAATTTTTTCCTCATGGCTGGTGCTGGTGACGCTTGGTTTCTCGTCGCTCGCTGGCAGCGGGGCCACGAATTTGAGCGTGTGGTATTTTCCCGGCGTGAGCGGACGCATGATTTGTCAGCCCGATGCTCTGGGCAATCGCGTGCTGGATTATTCCGGCGTTGGTTACAAGGGCGGCGCGGTGGCCATTCCCAACGTGGTTGAGAAAACAAATCTTTCACCCGTGGCCGGCGACAACAGCGCGCGTATTCAGGCCGCCATCAATTATGTTTCAAGTCTGCCGCCCGATGCGAACGGCTTTCGCGGTGCGGTGCAGCTTGCTTCCGGTTTTTATCCGGTTTCAAACACGCTCACGATCACAAGCAGCGGTGTCGTGTTGCGCGGCGCGGGCGAAGGTGGCAACACGAACAACAACACCGTGCTCTACGCGACTTATGTTGGCACCACGCAGCCCAGCCTGATTCTGTTTTCCAACTCATCGGCCTACACCACTCTCACGACGCACAACATCACGAACAGCTACGTTCCCGTCGGTGCGCGCAGTTTCAACGTGGACAGCACCAGCGGATTTTCCGTGGGCACGACGGTTTTTGTGCATCGCCCCAGCACTTCGCTCTGGATTACTAACATCGGCATGAATCTCGTCTCGCCGGCGTGGACGGCCGGAAGCTTTGATCTATACGCTGACCGCACCGTCACCCGCGTCGAAGGGAATGTCGTCACGCTGGATGAGCCGATCACTTGCGCCTTGGAACAGCAATATGGCGGCGGAACGATTTTTAGTTACACCTGGCCGGGGCGCATGACCAACGTCGGCGTCGAAAATCTGCGGGGGATTTCTTACTTCAACCCTTCAGTTGTCACGAACACGAGCGCCACCACCAATTATTACGCGGATGAAAACCACGCGTGGGAATTCATACATTTTGAAGGTGCGATTGCGAATGGCTGGGCGCGCAATGTCACCTCCAGCAATTTTGCCTACGCGTGCGTGTCCCTCTCCGGCACGTCGGCGTCCAAGCCGGGCGTGCGCAACATCACGGTGCGTGATTGCACGTCGCTGGATCCCATTTCCGAAATCACCGGCGGCCGCCGCTACGCTTTTGTTTTGAACGACTGCCAGTTTTGTCTGATTCAAAACTGCTACACGCGCAACGACCGGCATCAGTTCGTCACGCAGTCGCTCACCGTCGGGCCGAATGTTTTTTTGGACGGCTTGAGCGACATTGCCTGGAACGACTGCGGCCCGCATTTCCGCTGGGCGACCGGTGAAATCTGGGACAACGTGACGGTTCACGGCGACAACACCAGCGACGGAGTTCTCGCCGTGCGCAACCGCGGCAACCTGGGCACGAGTCACGGCTGGGCCGGGGCGAATGAAGTCATTTGGAATTCCAAGGCGGATGGACTCATCACCGAAAGTCCGCCGACGGCGCGCAACTGGCTCATTGGCAGCATCGGGCCGCTGGTGAATAATACCTACGCCATACCTTATCCTGCACCGGCGGGCACCTACGATTCGCTGGGCACAAATGTTTTTCCGAACAGCCTCTACTACGCGCAACTGCAAGACCGTCTGGCTGCGCCGAATCTGGAGACGCGGGAATACTGGATTAGTGACATGGATAATTTTACAACCGCCAGCCCCACCGGCGAAGTGGTGAACGTGGATTCCGCGTGGCGCACGAGTGTGCAATCCGCTGCCGGCACTGCGGCGGTGAATGGTTTTGATTTCGTCGCCACCAACCAATGGATTCCGTTCACGTTTAATTTCCCGCTCTCCGTCACTGGCAGAATCGCGGGCGCAACCCTCGCGCTGGCGATGCGTTCGACCAGTGGTAATTCCTCCAATGCGGCACTCTATCTCGACGTTATCGCCAACAGCAATAGTTTCTCCAGTCTTGGATGGTCGCCCGTCGGTTCCGGCACCAACACGACGGTTCGTGTGCTCGATCTTGGCAGCCAACTGAACTTGCTCGCGGACGGGCAACTGAATCTGGCAATTGCCGGTGATGTGGGCATTGACTGGGCGATGCTTGAATTTCAGGTCGCGCCGGCGCAATTGCTTT
>JAYVCM010000257.1:0-6565 GCA_043749955.1 Limisphaerales bacterium
GTATCTGCTGCGCAACCAGTCGTTGCACGAGAAGCGCAATGTCTGGGAAGACCTGCTGGCCGTGATGGAAAAACTCGGCATGCCCATCAGCGAGAAGCAGCGGAATTTCTTCTTGAAGGCGTAAAGATACCACCGCCGTCATTTCACAGCCGAACGCCCCGGGCTGCCTGATTCAGGATGCCTTCAGCAGATTATTGGTTCCCTTCGAGACGCGGTGGCATCTTCGAAGACAAGTTTCAGAATTGGACATAAGATTTGAGATTCATTTTTTCGTTCGGGCTTATGAGTTTTCCGGGGTGACTTTTGTCAACCACTCCGGCTCGCCAGTTTTCGGGAAGATTTTTTCCGTAATGTGCCTGCCCAGTTTCCGATAACTTTCCCACTGTGCCTCGTCGAAGAACTGGTCGAGCGTGGTTTCCTGCGGAAAATCGGGATAGGCGCTCTTGTAATTTGCCACGTCGAGCGGCTCATCTTTGGAGAGGCCGGGCTTCAAAACGAGCATCAGCGAAGCGCCGCCCGCGCGCGGCTCATGGTTCACCCCGGGATACCACACATGCGCGAGCAAAGCTTGCGGTCGCTTCCGCACTTCTGGTTCGCCAGCCTGCTCTTTTGACTCACTGCCCGCCGTTTGCTGTTCTCCGCTTTTCGCCGTTTTTTCGCCCTGCCGGTGGATGTCGAAATCGTTCGGATGACCGAACGGCGCACCGAGTCCCCGTTTTTTCAGCGCGTCCGCGTTCAGAAATTCAATCTCCGCGCCGAAGTCCACGCGCGCCATGCGGACGAGCTGCCCCAAGTCCTCGAACTCGTAATCGGTATCACAGCCGCAATCGCAGACAATAATGATCGGCACGCGACGGCGGATCAGTTCATAAGCAGCGGTGTTCTCGAAATGCCCGCCGTCGGACAGATACCAAAGCCGGCTGTTCGGGCCGCGGAACTTTGCAAGAAATTCATCAAACAAATGCGCCTGCACCGGAAACGCAGCCGCGATTTGATCATGGATGGCATTTCCTTGGACATAGTCCTGCGGCGACGTTTTTTTACGGGCACTAGGCTCGATGAAGCTGTCCCACCAGTAGCCAAGACGAATGTTGGCAAGGCCAAGCAACACGCTTTTGCCTACACTGGTGCCCTTGCCCAGCCCCGTCGTGAATGCGGCGCCGGATATTCCAATCCATTGACGCAGCGACAGGCGCTCGATGCTCTGCTCCGGTTCACCCTCGCTGTTTTCTTTTCCCCCATAGAGTGGATGGTAACCGAACTCAGACACCTTGGCGTCTGCCGAATCGAGCAACTGTGTTTTCTCGTGAGAAGCATCCAAGCGGAGTAACTTTGCCACTTTTGTTCGCAAACGATCCTGCCAGGAATCTTTGGGGGCTTGCTTAAGCCATGATAACTTCCCCGAAAGTGAAATAGGTTGCACGGCATCCATGGCCGGACCATGGTCATTATCCTTCCACAATGCGTGAAAAGGTGCTCCGACTGAAACTCCGGCCGGTCCCACCGCAACGATCATGCCCTGTCGGTCACGATATTCGATCTGCGACTTGCCCGTGACCGTTTCGTTCATCGTAACGTTTACGATGTGCAGCGGTCCTCCCTGCTGGTCCGGGCGATATGCGCGCCAGAAAACGTCATCGGTCATCAAGGATTCACCAATGCGCTGCCCGTCACCGAACCAACGTTCGGGATTTGAGGCGCCGTGATACGCCCGGCTGATGCGCGACGCGTAGAGCGCCTGATGCGAAGACAGATTCAGAAATGTCAGAGTGCGTCCAAAAAAGAACGCCAACAACAGGCACACAAACCCGGCACTGGCCGCCCACGGGGAAGACATTCCTTCCGCGAGTTGTGACGGTGCTTCGGTTGGGGCATCCGCTATCTGAATAAGATTCTGATCAGTCAGTTGCACGCGCGATTCCCCGTGCAACTGCTTTGAAAGATTCAATGCCGGGATGTTTGTCCCAAAAAAGATATTCGTCTGGGAAGCAAAAATGCCCGCCTTGTTCGCGCGCGTTGCCACAACAATATTCGTCGTTAGAAATGTGTTGATTGTCACTGGATTCTGCCATTGCCAGGCGAAACCGTGCGACACGGCGGACACACCAACAAGCAACGAGCCGGCCAGCACAAAGGCAGCCGCTCCGGCCAGCAAGGAGATTGGAATCTGCGCGGTCTTCCGGTCGGGCAGTTGGTCAAGCAGCAGCTTCATACGGCGAGCCAGCGTGAAAAGCGCGAGTATCCCCGTCACACCAAGAAATCCCTTCATCCCCGGACCATTGTCCGGCCGCCACAACGCGTAAGCCATTTGTCCGAACGAATCCACAATGGCGAATACCAGCAGCGCGATCATGCCAATGAAGGCAGTGGCAAACCATCTGGTCAATCCATTGCGCATGACATTGAAATGTTCCTGGCTCCGCTTGGACGCGTCCAGCAAGAGCAGAAATAAAGCGATGGCAGCAGCGGCACCGGCGGAGCCTCGCATCCAACCACTCTTTACGAACCATTGCGCCCCGATGCCACCGCACAACACGGAGAACTTGAGCAGCGTCCACCAGATTTTCTTTTTTTGTTTGTGAGCCAGTGCGTAATGAATCACATAATAGACCAGCGTCAGCGCCGCTGTAAGCGCGACCACTGCGGCAACCAGCGAAGCCTTCCGGCCAACATAGACGGAGTCGGGGAAAGCAGCGGCCAGCCCGGTGACAGACAGAATGAGCGCAACTGCCCACCACGGCGGAATCTGCAAACCGTTTTTGTGTTCCTTTTGGGTGAGCCAATAAGACCAGCCAAGCGGCAACGCGAAGAGCAGCAGCACAAGCAGGGGCAGGATCAGGATGGGACTCCACCACCAATGCCCTGCCGTCCAGGCCATCAGCCGCGTTTCGACCTCCGTCCGCCAAATCGTCCAGTTCCACAGCAACGTCCGCAACGTGGCGCTGAAAAGAAACAACGTTAGCCACGTCGTGATCACCACGACCATTACGGCGAACCAATTTCGAAATGATACCGCTCCGGCCAGCAGCGAATCTCCGGAGCCGGTGGGCGACAGATATCGCCCGCTCTCCCGCAGCCACTGCAATGGTGTCGAACGGTGATCGTCCAGCACCGATTCAACGCGCTTGGCGGAAAAATCTTTATCCTTGTTGTCCAGTGTCCTTTTTATATCCGAGGGCCATTCTGCCATGCCCTTGGGCATTGGTGGATTTTCTTTGGCTATCCAGTCTTGCGTAAACATGCGTCCGAGGAAGCTCCCCGCATAGCCGCCGCCGGAAACGGTCGTGAGCCAATCAACTCTGCGCAGGAACTTGCGTCCGGCCAGGGCTTGCAATACTCCGAGGCAGAAGGTGGCGCTGCGGATGCCGCCGCCGGAAAGCGCCAGGCCGATTTGCGTGACCTCCTTGGGTATGCCGGCCCTTTCGCGGCGCACATCAATCATCTTGTTTTCGGCTTCAGATAAAACCTTGGGATAGCAGCCTTCCGGCGGGCGGTCTGGAAATTTTTCTGGCATAGTTTCAGCGCAGCCCGAAGATCCGAATGGCGTGGTTGGATTGCTCATAGATGGTGGCTGTGAGTGTGCTATCTCACCTTCACTGTATTGGTGGTCCCGAAGCTCTCCACTCGCATCCATTGAGTTGGAGGCTTGTTCGTGTCATCGGCGAAAATAACCGGATGGTTCACATCTATCTTGAGCAGCACGCCTCGGACGCCCACGACTATTGGGCGGGCAAACGTCCGGCGCAGGCCGATATTGCTGGCAGACACATGCAATACTTTGACCGCGCCGCCGACGTTGCTCACGCCATCGGGTGTTTCCAATTCGCGTATCTTCTTTGCGAGATCGTAGGCGGTGTCGCCTTCACTCAGTTGAATCATCTCCGCCTTGGTCCCGACCTGAATGTTGGTGCTGGTGGCGGTGCTGCTGCTCGTGGTTGTAGTTGTCATGTTGGTGCGGGTGTTCAGCTTGGTCAGTCCCAGGTCTTTGAGCTGTTGCATCTCTGACGCGGAGACAGGCCGGGCGGAGGCGCTGGCTCCCGTCGCCTTCTTGCGCTCAATGGTGATGTCCATGGAGCGGGTGAAGTAGATTTCGCTAATGAGAGCCAGATAAATCTTATCCTTCATCTTCTTGGCGGTTTTTTGGAGATGGTCGCGAATCATGATATTGCTAAAAACCGGGCTGGTTGGATCGTTCATCAACGTTTCCATGATATCGGCGAACATGCTGTAGGCCATCTGTGCTCCCGGAACGCTAATGACCGCTTCCTTGTCGCCGCGCGTGTAAATCGTGCCATCGGCAGTTTGCACAAAGTTAGTGCTGTTATAAACGTCCTTGAGCAACGCCTCCGTCGAGAGGCCGTAGCTCTCGGCCTGCGGCATTTTGAAATGCACCGCCCTGATGTCGCTGTGTGTGAAATTGAAGCTGGCCATGATCGCTTCTATGGGCACCACGGCGGAAAGGCTGCTCTGATCTATGGTGGTCACGGAAAAGTCCGGAAACGCGACCTGCCGCAAACGTGCCAGCGAGCCACCGGCGAAGACATGACTGGGAGGGGAGTTGGAATAGCTCGCAATAGGGATCAGCGGGAGCAATCCGTTCGTGCCGACGGGCAGGCCTTCGGTCGTATCCGCCGGATAGGGTCGCGCCTGATAGTAATTGCTGGACACGGTTAGCAGATTGGCCCACTCCAAATTCGGATCACCCAGATAGCTAACATGAATTCCGGCTGTTCCCAGGCCTCCGATATATTCAACGGTCGCGCTGTCATACGGATGCAGAGGAATGGCATATACATCTCCAACTACAATATCTTCACGCGGCGGATAAACCGGAAAAATCCCCATCTGGCTCATGCTGGTTGACCATTCGCGATAAACTTTGCCTCGTTGGAATGGTGTGCTGCAGCCGCCGACGAACATGGTGAGGGCGGTGACCAAGATGATCTGATAAGGCCTTGTTGTCATAGCTTTTTTCTTTCCTGCGGTGTTGTTGGTTGTCTGTATTAAAAGAAAATCTTCGTATCTTAAATTTAATTTCGCCGCGGATATTTTCCCTTAGATGCTTCTGCAATTAGCCGATCACGAATTTGTTTTTGATAAAGACCCTCTGAAAATGCAATGTCGTTATTGGAGGGGTGAATCCTTCCCAAAATGTCTTCGACGAATAAAATAGAACCGACGCTTTGTCCCCAGTAGGTATTGATTAGCGCCTGATCTTCTTTTGGAAAGTTGGAGATTTCATCTGATACAAAGGTAACTACCCTGGTTCCGTGAGCAAGCACTTCAGATTCAATTTTGTAATTGTCCAAAAAGAGATTTAAATCAATATAGTTTCCAGTCCCGATGTAAACTCGCAAAACAACCGGTCGCCTAATCGAAACCGTCGAACTGCCTGAATTGACCAGAACGGCTGTGATCGAAAACAGCGACTTCTCTTTTGAAAACTTCGCTGTAAGCTCATCTAGTTTCTTTTTTGCCCCGGCCAAGCCTGTTTGCAGTTCGGATTGTTTATCCTTAAAGGCAACGAGCACTTTTTCACGATTTTTTTCGACCCTTACCCTTATGGATTTAAAAGCCTCGATATCATTACGGTCTAAGCCCCCCCTGTTATTTTCGGGTTTCAGATCGTCATCTGTGGTTATTTTGTAGGATAATGATCTGACAGGCGGGTTCGTATTATCAGTGGGGGTGCCAGGCATGGAGTTAGTGGTGGGGATTGAAGCCAAACTGGGTTCGGGTTCGGTTTTGTTTTTGGCTTTAATCTGAAGTCTATCACGAAGGATACTGATTTGTCGTCCCACAGTAACATTGTTCTCCAACGAGTCTCCATCATAGAAATCAAAGCGATCGTAATAATACTTCCGGTCAATCGAACGCAATTTATCTAGGTTTTGCTCGTTTGGATCGATTAACTCATGAATGGATTTAATGTCCGCTTCAGCCGAACGAATCCCCTCCGGTGGATTATTAAACTCATATTGAGCCGCGTTATAAAGTTCCTGTAATCGTTTAAACGGGATGGTTCTATCCTTTGTTTTTTCTCTTGTGTTGTTTCGACCGATAAACGCATATTCCGACGACAAATAGTCATCATCGTATTGCTTGAGAACCCTCAGTTCGGGGTAATCATTCAAATCCACTTTGAAAGTCTCAGGGATTTCGCGCCTGATGGAATCTATCTCCATGGATAAGTGGGAAGTTTCCAAAACGTTCTTCGTCCACCAAGGAATGCCAAACCCCAATCCGATGCCCAGTAAAAGCGTCAAGACGGCATTCCAATTGTTTTTTAGAAATGGTTTGAAACCCGTTCTCTTCGGAAGATTTTGAATTGTTTCCATATAGATTTCTTTAGTTGCGGTTTATCCCACAAACACTCCCTCTCTCGGCAAAGTGAAATTCTTTGAGAAGGTAGCTACGCCGAGGTTGCGCCAAGGTCAGGACTGATCGGCGGCGAGTTGGATCTTGCGGCGCAGGTTGGCCAGCGTGTTGATGTTGGCGGTTAGGCTGCCTGCCGTGGTTGCGGGTCAGGGCGGAGTGAGTCGCTGGGCGTAGAGAAAAGAATGCT
>JAYVCM010000258.1:0-18133 GCA_043749955.1 Limisphaerales bacterium
CTCACGGGCGGGACGCCCGTGAGTTTCAGCCCAAGCAAGGGTTCACGCCAGTCAGCAACCCACGGGCGGGACGCCCGTGCCACGACGCGCCTCCAAAAAACTTCCCGCTAGTCCCGCCCGCTGAATTCAGCTAAAAAGCTGGGGCGTGGATGCTCCAAAAAACAACCGGCTGAAGTTGCTGCTGCGCGTGGTCGCGCTGGCGGCGGTTTATTTTCTCGCCGGACTGCTCGCCAAATCGGCCGCGCTTTTTTCCGGCCAGGAAACCGTCCCGCTCCTCTGGCCGCCGTCCGGCCTCGCCCTCGCGGCGGTTTTGCTTTTGGGCTGGCGCTGCTGGCCGGTGGCTTTGCTCGGCGCGGTTTTGTTTTCCGTCGTGGCCGGCCTGCCGCTCGATTACTTCACGCTCGCGGTTGTTGTTGGCAGCACCGCTGGCGCGCTGGCGGGCGCGTTCCTGCTGCAGCGTTTTTTTAATTTTCAAAACGCCATGGAGCGCGCCCGCGACGCGGCGGCTTTTCTGGCCGTCGCCATTGTGGTTTGCGCCGGCCTCAACGCCGTTGCCACCGCGGCGGGCCTGGCCTTGGACAAAAAAACAAACTGGGACGCGCTCTGGCCGCACACGCTGGCGTGGTGGCTTCCCAACGCGCTCGCCGTTCTCGTCCTCACGCCCGTGCTGCTCACCTGGAGCGCGCGTTCGACCGTGTGGATGACGCTGTTGCGGATCACCGAGGCGGCGTTGTGCGCGGCGGGGCTGCTGGCGGGCACGGCCATCTGCCTCGACCTCTGGCCCATGCCCGGCTGGCAGATGTTTCCGCTGGCATATCTGCCGTATCCGTTTCTGGTGTGGGCGGCGCTGCGTTTCGGTGCGCGCGGCGCGGCGACCGGCACCTTGCTGGTGGCGGCGGTGGCGGTGGTTTCCATGCTGCGACACCAAGGGCCGTTCGCGGGATCAACGGTGGACAGCTTCCGTATTTTGGACGGCTACCTCGGCCTGGTCGCCGTGGCCGGCCTGCTGCTCGGAGCCGCCGCGGCGGAACACCGCTGGCGGCTGATTGAAATTTTAGAAAGTGAAAAACGCCTGCGCGCCGTCGTCGCCGAGCAGGCGGACATGATCTGCCGGTTTGAGCCCGACGGCCCGCTGACCTTCGTGAACGCCGCGTTCTGCCGGTTTCACGCCCAGGAGGAAAAGGAGCTGCTCGGCACGGATTTTTTCCGGATGCTCGAAGACCGCGAGGTGGAGCAGTTGCTGAAAGATTTTCAATCGCTGCCGGCGGACAATCCCGTTTTGAATTTCGACCGCCGCGCCGTCGCCCCCGCCGGCCACGCGGAATGGCATCATTGCAACCTTCGCCGCCTGCTGCGCGCCGACGGGATAAGTTATGAGTTTCAAGCCGTCATGCGCGACATCACGGCGCGCAAACGCGCCGAAGTCGCCGAGTCGGCAGCCCAGGCCGCGCTGGAGAAAAAAAACCAGCAGCTTCAATTCGCCGCCGCCGAAGCGCGCGCCGCCGCCGAGTCGGCCAACCGCGCCAGTTCCGCCAAGAGCGATTTTCTCGCAAACATGAGCCACGAGATCCGCACGCCGTTGAGCGGCATTCTCGGCATGGTGGAGCTGCTCGGCCAGACGCGGCTGGATCACCGCCAGCGCGAGTTCGCCGAGGCCGCCGTCGAAAGCGCCAACGCTCTGCTCCATATCGTCAACGACGTCCTGGATTTTTCCAAAATTGAAGCGGGCAAGCTGACCGTCGCGTCGGAGCCGTTTTCCATCCGCGCCGTTTTGGATTCCGTTTTGGAAAACGCCGCCGCGCGCGGGCTGAAAAAAAAACTCGCGCTCGCCGCCGTCGTCCGCCGCGAAATTCCGCACCAGCTCACGGGCGACCCCGGCCGCCTGCGCCAGATTTTGCTGAACCTCGTCGGCAACGGCCTGAAGTTCACCGGGCGCGGCGAAGTGGTCGTCCGCGTCACGCAGCAGTTTCACGCGCGGGGAAAAATTGGCCTGCGCTTTGAAGTCACCGACACGGGCATCGGGCTGGCCGCCGAACAGATCAAAAAATTATTCCAGCCGTTCGTGCAGGCCGACACGTCGTCGTCGCGGAAATTCGGCGGCACCGGCCTCGGCCTGGCCATCTCGCGCAAGCTCGTCGAATTGATGGGCGGAAAAATCGGCGTCAAAAGTATTCCCGGCGCCGGCTCAACTTTCTGGTTTGAGCTGCCCTTTGAAGTGCCGCCGCAACCGGTGCTGGACCGCTGTTTTCCCGGCCTTGTGTTCATCCAGGCCGTGGTCGCCGCGCCGAACGCGAGCCTGCGCGAATCGCTCGTCGAGCAGTTGCACGGCTGGGGCGTCGTCTGCCGCGACGCGGCCACGCCGGCGGAACTGTCGCGGGCGCTGGCGCCGGAACTCGCCGCGGCCGTGATTCCATTGGTGATTTGCGATGATGAAATGCTCGCGGCGGGCGGCGAGCCGCTGCGCCGCCAGCTTTTGGAAAACCAAGAACGGGTGCAGTGCCTGCTGCTCACCAGTCCGGCCGCCGCGTTCGACGTGGACGAGTCCAGCGCCGCGATGTTTGCCAGCGTGCTGCTCAAGCCCGTGCGCGAACAGCCGTTTTTCGACGCGCTCACCGGGGCCGTGGCCGGAGGGGAAGCCGAGTTGAGAGTTGAGAGTGGGGGAGTTGAGAGCTTTGCCCTCAACCCTCAGATCCCCGGCTCTCAACTGCCCGCCGCCACGCGGCACACGGCCATCTCCGGCCTGCGGATCCTGGCCGCCGAGGATCATCCCTTCAACCGCAAGCTCTGCCAGTTGATGCTTGAAACTTTCGGCGCGCACGCGGAGTGGGCGTTCAACGGCCGCGAAGCCGTGGAAATTTTCCAGTCCGGCAGCTTTGACGCGATTCTCATGGACTGCAACATGCCGGAGCTGGACGGACACGAGGCCACCGCCGCCATCCGCAAGCTCGAGGCGGAAAAAAAACCCGCGCGGCCCGTCCGCATCATCGCGCTCACGGCCAACGCGCTCGTGGGCGAACGCGAACGCTGCCTCGCCGCCGGCATGGACGACTACATTTCCAAGCCGTTCACCGGGCAGCAGCTCTACCATGCGCTGCTCGCCGCCGTGCCGCCCGCCGCGCCCGGCGACGCGGAAAAATTCAACCCGGCGCGGCTCGAACAGTTGTGCGACGAACTCGAACGCACCGCCGTCGTGGACATGGTCGGCGATTTTCTCGGCGAGTTTCCCGGACGGCTCGAGGAAATCCACCGGCTCCAGACCGCCGGCCGCTGGACCGAACTGGAGCGCGCCGCGCATTCGCTCAAAGGCATGGCCGCGCTGTTTGGTTTCCAAAAACTTTCGGAAAATTTTCTCGCCATCGAGGACGCCGCCGAAGTCTCCGACCGTGAGCGCGTGAGCGCGGCGCTCGCGACTTTGGACGAGGCGGTGAATTCCGCCGCGCTGCAGCTCCGCGCCTGGCTGGATGACAGCCGCAAATCGAGGTAGTGTTGCCCGGCGATTAACAAAATGAAATTTAGGTGGAATAAAACTAGGACTGACACCTTTACGGCTAAAAATCAGCTGTTCAAGGCCAACCCGACCTGGTGGGAAACCGCTGATGGAAGTCCGATTGACCCGTCACAGATCATCGTCATGCAAAAAAGCCTGGACACTAACGGGAATGTTTATGTGGTGCTGGAAGACCACCAAACTGTTGACATTACCCCGGAGGTTAAAGGAAATAAGTTTTATAGCTTCACCGTCGGAGCAGGAAAACAATGTGCACCGGTGAAATTAATGTTTTATGATCCTCCTGATCGGCCCGCTACCAAATGGCCGTTCACTTGGGATGCGAAACTCGAAGTTGTATGCACAGGAAGCGGAGATATGACAGACCCGAATTACACGAACTACACATCTTTGGGATGGATTACTTATGGATTCAGTGTTGACGCCGCAGGCCATCCCACACTTCACAACCTTGTCAATGCTGGTCAAATGTTTGACTGTGGATCTATTATTGTTATAGACTATGAAACGCAGTCTGTTGGTGGCATTAAGATATGGGCTTATTACATTGGGTGTTGTGATAATCGCTTGAATTGGGTTCAGACAATAACAACATCCGCCCCGAGCTCTGGGAATCCAACTAACTCTCCATATAACGACCATCTGCCAACTTATCCTCCACCTTATGTTTTGCAGCCTGGTGCCGGGTTGTATGACATTGATAGAAACACTATAGATTACTCTCCACGTTCCGGGTATCCTTCCACTTGCTATCCATGAAAACAAAGCGATTCTCTCTCATTTTGGCAGGTGTCGCCATGCTCATTATCGGAATGCTTGCGGTGCGGCTGTTTTACTCGGCACCCAAAGAACAAATTGGCATCCTAGTCAAGGAACGTCAGACCAACAACTCCCCCCAACAACTGGAACAACATACTCAAGCGTTCATGACTAATGTGCAAGGAAGCGCCAACACGAATTGGGAGGTTGGCGGGTTCTTCAAGACTATCACCGACCCACAATCAGGACAATATGCCATTGTGAATTCAAACAAAGCAATCGTCACCTGGAGAGATAAAAATGGCAAAGTGATTTGGTCGGCAGATATTGTGGGGTCAATGCCGCGAGATATTAAAACATTGGGAGATGCAGTTACTGGGATGGAATTCACAAACAATGAGCTTCTAGTTTGGGTTGGCTTTTCCGGTTTTTCTTTAGATAAACAAACTGGCAAGATAACATATTTGGGAACTGATTAAAACTGAATATGACGGCAACCAATGGCAAGGCGCAAGCCTTCCACTTTAAAGTTAATACCGGAGCAGCTTCACGTTATTAACCGTAAAGCAACGGTGAACAGTGGCCTTGCCTCGGTTGGTGAACAAGTATTCAGCGAGTGGGTGAGCCAGACTATCGGTAAAAAAACTGTTTCGTTGGCACAATTTCAGTTTGTTCCTTTCGCGCGTCTCACCCTAAAATCGCGCCGTGCTGGAAACTCTCACCACCCAACTCGCCGCCAAACTTGGCCTTGCCTTGATTTGGTGGACAAGCGCCGGGTGATTGTGTGAACTGGAGGGCGCAACGCCTTGAATACCGCCGCCAACGTGACCGCTCACGCGAATGGGCGACCCCTTTACTTTAAATGGCTACAGAGCGATCACCAAATCGGGGAAACGGAGCTGAACGGAAAACCAATGCCACACCCCGCCCGCCGTCTGTTCTAGAAATCCGAAGTTCTGATCCGCAGGCAGGACGTTCTTAAAAACCAGCGACACCCGCCTCGGCCCATTCAACACCTTCGTGCCCGCATTCTGAACGTTTCCGGAACCGGTCAGATTGAAGGTGGATGGACCCAATGCCTCGATCGTGAACTCCATGACGTAGTTTCCGACGGAGGTGATGCCATAAGCGCCCGGCTCAAAGTGCATCTGAATGCCGGGCTTGCGCGGCTGCAACTGCTTGCTGAAGGTGGCGCGCGGTATCGTGGCGTCGGTCTGCACCACCGTTGGCGCGACGATGGTCAAATTCGTCCGGCCGCGACCGACGGTCTTCGTCGTGCTCAGCGTCTCAATGGGAAGAAAAGGAAAGATCACCTGGCCGCCGACCGGCCCGATCAATTTCAGGATGTCTTTCGCCGACAGGTCCGCCTTGAACTTCCTGAAGTTGATGCCGCGTTTGTCGAAAGGTTCGATTTCCTGTGGCTTCCTGCTCGGTGGTTTGGCGGATGATTTTTTCATAGGTGAATTTCTTTTCTTTTTCAGAGCGGTTCAGAGAATTGCTTTTGCGTCGGGTTCATTTTCCGCGATTTTAGGCCGATGCAAACCGGCGTCAAGCTTGCTTTCACCCTTCCGAACTTTTGTCGCCTCGGCGGCAAAGTTTCGTCTTGGCGGATCAAAATGTCCGCCGCCGCAAACCCTTGTCGGTGGAGCAGGCTCCGCCTTCAATTGGCCCGGTCTCGATTTGGCGGACAAGCGCCGGGTGATTGGGTGAACTGGCGGGCGCAACGGCGACCAGTTGCGAAAGCCTCGTGGCCGTGTTCCGTTACCGCTCCGAACTTGGCGCGCTCCGGTGGTTGAAGGAAAACCCGGCGACGAAAAACATGCCCGTCGTGATGCTGTCGGCGAGGGGCAAAAGATTCCCGTGGTCCCGCCCGGAGCGGGAAAGAGTTGAGAGGGGCTTGAGTTGAGAGTTGAGAGCAAAACCCTCAACTCCCCGCCGCACAACTCTCAACTATTTTTTTCCGCCCCAGAAGGATTTGTTTTCCACCACGCGCTGCCTGACCTTGAGCTGGCCGAGGATGGCGTGCCAGCCGATGTAGATTTTGTGCCACTGGGTTTCGAGGCCGCGCATGGCGCCCTCGCTCATCTCGCTCAAGTAGCGGAGCGAGGGGGCGCTGGTGATGAGCTGGTGGACTTCCTCGCGCGTGGGCGAAGGAACCTCGACGGAGGCGTAGATGAGTTCCAGTTCCTGCACGATGATGCTCTTGATCTCCAGAAAATGGTTGTCGTCCGCCGGGCCGAATTTTTTGGCGCGGGCGAGGGAGATGAACTGGTTGAATTGTTTCCAGCACTCGATGTGGGTCTCGATCTGGGTGACAAGCTGGTTGATTTCCTTGGAGTTCATGGCTGGTGGGCGTTGGGCGTGGGGAACAGGGCGGACTGTGGCAGCAGAAAAATGATCGCGCCGCCGCGCAGTTCGCGGGCGGTGATGTGGAGGCTGCCAAAATGCAGGCTGACCTCGGCGAGCGGCATCTGCGCGGCGCGGGCTTCGCGGAGCAGCTCCGTCACGTCGCGCGCGATTTCGTTCAGCAGCGGTTTGGGATACGCGGAGGAGACGGTCGAGGTCACGATGCGCCCCTGCCGGTCCACCGTGATGGTGCCGGCGGGCAGCTGCTGGACGGCGGCGAGGCCGCCGAATAATTTTTTCAAGAATCCCATGAGGCAACAAGTTTGCGGCTTTTTTCGGTCAGGTTGCCGGCGGCATCCGCCGGCCAGCCAACCAGGAACGCCCGGTCGCCGCGTGAAAGCAAAAGCACCTGCCGTTCCAGATTCTGGCCGCTGATGTGCGAGATCGGGCCGGCCTCCAGTTTGTCGCCGAGGCGGCGCGCGATCTCGTCGGCGCGGCGCGTCCAGTGCGCGAGCGAGGCGACGCTTTGCGTGCCGACGGATTCGGGTTCGCCCTGGCCTTCCAGCGGGACGGCGAGAATGAAGTCCGCGCCTTCGCGCGTGAGCTGCGAGAGTTTCCAGATGGTTTTCTTGTGGCTGGCGTCCGCGATGGCCTCGGGGCTGGCGAGGCCGGCGTTTTCATCCATCGTCTGCGCGGATTCGAGCAGCAGGGCGTTGACGGATTTTTGGATGGTGCGTTCGCGGCGCGGTTCGGCGGGCAGATTTTCAAACGAGCCGGATTTCCACGCGAGCAGCCGCTGGAAGGCGGGTTCGCCGCGCGCCCCCTCGCACTCGGCGTCAATCAGTTCGCCGTCCTGCAGCCACAATTTCGCCTCGAGCGGGCCGCGCGAGATGCGGAGGATCGTGGAGCTGCGCGAGAGACATTCCATCTGGATGATGTCCATGAGGCTCTTGCTCTGGATGCCGCGAAAGCCGGTGTCGTGGTCGCGGTCCGGCTGGCCGAGGAGCGATTCGAGGCACTCGTTGAACAGTTTGGAATTGCGCTGCATCTCCGTCTTGAGCCAGAACAAGTCCACGCCCAGCGCGTAGGCGCGCGAACGAAATTCTTCATCTTCCAGCCCGCTCAAGACGATGGTGCGGAGTTCGGGAAAACGGCGGCGCACAATGGAAAGCATCTGCAGGCCGTCAATGCGCGGCATCTTCAGGTCGCAGATCAGCAGCCGGATTTTTTCCGTCTCGATGATGGCGAGCGCGCGGCGCGCGGCGTTGGCCGTGAAAATTTCCGGCCGGCTCGGCAGCGTGCCGAGCAGGTCGCGGCACAGCGCGAGCCAGTCCGCGTCATCGTCGAGCACCAGGATTTTTTGACGTGTTTCCATTTCTAAATTCCGCTAACCGCTAACCGCGCCGCCGCGCGAATTCAAGCGTTAATATTTTTTTTAAGTTTCCCGCCGCCGGATTTTTCAGCCGCAAATGGGACAGCTTTCCGTCCGCCAGTCCCACCACGGGACAATTCCCGGCGACTTTGGCCCTTGAAACCTGCATGGCCTGCTTATTGCTAAAACCGTGCCGTTGCCGTCGTCGGCAGCACAAAAAAAATCATGGCCAGCGCGATGAAAATAAAATTTGCAGGTTTCCTGCGCGGATTGTTGCGGCAGCTCGACCACCCCGAGCCCGGGCGCGGGGTCGCTGCGCCCGCGTCGTCATCGGCGGAGTTGAGAGGCGGGACTCTCAACTCTCAACTCCCCAACTCTCAACCATCCACTCCGCCGCGCGCCGCCACTGCCAATGAGATTGACCTCCCGCTCGCGGCAGTCGTTGCCGCGCTGCCGATGGATTTGAAGGCCAAGCTCATGACACCCCCGCCGGCCGGGCAGACGATTCGCGTGGACGTGGAGACGGTCGTGAGCCAGCTCGCGTTCGGCGCGGTGAAAATTTCCTTCGGCGAACTTTGCCAGCTTGCGCCCGGGATCTTCGCCAATGCCGGCGGCGAACATGACAGCCGTCCCATCAGTCTGCCGCTGCATGAAATTCTTTCGCGCATCAATCCCGCGCTCCTCTCCCGCCGCCCGGTGCAGAAAGTGGAGGTGAACGAGGACGTCGCCGGGCCGTTTGGCGGACGCGGACGCGGCGTGACCTTCACCACGCATCCGCTGAAACCGGCCACCGCCCCGCTGGGAGAGCTGAGAGGCGGGGAGTTGAGAGTTGAGAGTCCGAACCCTCAACCCTCAACGCCACAACCCTCAACTCCGCCGGCACCGTCGCCCGTCGCCTTGCGTCTCGTCCCGCCGGCGCCGTCATCGCACACGGAAGTTTTTACCTTCACGCCGCGTCAGGCCGCGCCGCCCGCGCCGCCGGTTCCTTCCAACCCGCCGGCCAAACCGACGGGCGATGGAAATGGAAATTCCAACGGCCATGCCAATGGCAACGGCCAGGCCCACGGCAACGGCAACGGCAATGGCCATGCGGTTTTGCCGCCGTTCAAATTTAATGCTGCGCCGGTTTCGCCGGCGGCGCCTTCCTCCGCGCCGCGTCCCGAAGCCGCGCAGCCACCGCTTTTAGTTTCCCTCGACGACCTCGCCGAAAGCTGGCCGGAAGAGTTGCGCAACGAAATCCAGCGCTCGAATCTCGCCAACGCCAGCGTGCCGCTCCCGGCGAACATCGTGGAGCCGGGCCTCAAGCGCGGCCGCGTGACGATGACGTGGAAGGCGCTCCGCACCTTGACGCGCCCCAGCTCCGCGCCCTCGCCGAACGACGGACTGGAGCTGGAGCTGCCGTTGAAAATTCTCGCCCCGGCCTTTTTATCCGCGCAGAAAAACCCCACGCGGATGCCGCCGAAAGTTTTGGTCCCGGAAGAAATCCCCAATCTGTTTTTTGGTTTCCCGCAAGGCGCGCCGGAAGCGACGGCCCCCGCCGCGCCCGCCCCGTCCGCGCCCCGGCCGGCGGACACCAATTATTACGTCTGGGGCGAAAACGGCGAAGTGCCGTTGACGGACGAACAAAGCCTCAAGCGCGCCTCCAGCCCCGCGACGGATTTCACGAGCCGCCACACGCACCCGCAGGACGTTGTGGCGCGGGCTATGACGCTCCCCGGCGTGATGGGCGCGGTCGTGGCGCTGGCCGACGGCTTGCGCGTGGCGAGCAATGTGCCGGCGGAACAAAACGCCGACGCCGTCGCCGCCTTCCTGCCGCAGATTTTTGAGCGCGTGAACCAGAGCACCCGCGAGCTGCGGATGGGCGCGCTCAACAACGTGGGCTTCACGGTGGGCAACGTGCCGTGGAAAATTTTCCGGGTGAACTCGATCTACTTCGCGGCCTTCGGGCGCGCGGGCGAGACCCTCCCCAAATCACAACTGGCGGCGCTCGCCGTCGAACTCGACCGCAAACGTCCGCACTAAAAATCTATGGCCATCATCAATCAAGCGACCAAGGAGCTGCAGGTAAAAATCGTCTATTACGGCCCGGCCATGGGCGGCAAGACGACGAACCTCGTGCAGGTCCACGACCACGTCCAGACCATTTCCGGCAACAAAGGCAAGCTCGTCTCGCTCGCGACGAGCTCCGACCGCACGTTGTTCTTCGACTTCCTGCCCATCGAGGCGATGACCATCCGCGGCTTCAAGACGAAGTTCCAGCTTTACACCGTGCCCGGCCAGGTGATCTACAACACCACGCGGCAACTCGTGCTGCGCGGCGTGGACGGCATTGTGTTTGTCGCCGATTCGCAGTTCGAAAAAATGCCGGAGAACGTGGAAAGTTTTCAGAACCTGACGGACAATCTTCATTCGCAGAAAATGAACCTGGCGGAAATTCCCTACATCCTCCAATACAACAAGCGCGACCTCCCGAACGCCGCGCCGGTGGAATACATGGATTTTCTGCTCAACAACCGCGAGGTGCAGGTGCCGTCGTTCTCGGCCACGGCGCACAAATGCGAGGGCGTGTTCGAGGGCTTGAACATGATCACGCGGATGCTGCTCCAGAAGTTCATCAACCAGGCCGTTCCACAATACGCATGACATGGCTACGCTTCCCCAGCTTATCGAGGACGACATCCGCGAGCTTGACGGCGCGCTGCGCGAGTTCCTCACGCAGACTTCCGCCACGGCGGCGCTGCTGATTGACAAGGGCGGTTTTCTCCTCACGCACCAGGGCGAGGCGGGCGACGTGGATTTCACCACGCTCGGCGCGCTGGCCTCCGGCGCGTTCATGGCCACCCAGACCATCGCCGGCCTGGTGGGCGAAAAAAATTTCAACAGCACCTTTCAACAAGGCGAACGATCCAGCCTGCTCGTCACCGACGTGGATGAACATTGCCTGCTGGTGATCCTCTTCAAAGCGCCGACCGGCGCGGGGCTGGTGAAGTATTACAGCTCCAACTGCGCCAGCCGCATCGCGCGGCAACTGGTCGCCGCCAGTGCGCGCAGCCCCGGAACCGGCCTGGACCTTTCCGCGCTGAACCTGGCCGACCCGCAGGAATTGTTTCGGAAGAAATGATCAAGGCCCGCGAGCGCGGGCAAACCGCAGATCAAGCTTGGCCGTCGGACAGCGTGGCCATAAGCTGCGCGCGTGCCGGATCAATCAATCGCATTCGCCGCCAGCCGCAAAAAATCCTGGCTGATGGCTTTTCTACTGGGTGCGCTGACGCTGGCCGTCTTTTCGCCGGCGTTCCGTTACGACTTCTTAAATTATGATGATGATCTTTATGTGTCCAACAACCGCGCGGTGCAGCACGGACTGGATGCGGCCGGCTGGCATTACGCGCTGACCAGCGGTGATGCCGGAACGTGGGCGCCGGTCACCTGGCTTTCGTATGAGCTGGACACGACCCTCCTCGGGGCGCGCGCGAGCTCGTATCACGCCACCAACGTGCTGCTGCATGTCGCGGCCGGACTGGTTTTATTTTTCGCGCTGCGCCGGATGCTGAAATCGGACTGGGCGGCCACGGTCATTGCGGGAATTTTTCTGCTGCATCCGCTCCGGACCGAGTCGGTCGCGTGGATTGCGGAGCGCAAGGACATTTTGTGCGCGCTTTTTTGGGCGGCCGGACTTTTGGCGTATTGGCTTTACGCGCAGAAGCCGGGACTGGCCCGCTGGGCGCTGGTGTTTCTCTGCCTGCTGGGAGGACTCATGTCAAAAATGATGATGGTCACGTTTCCCTTCGTGCTGCTGCTGCTGGACGTGTGGCCGTTGAAAAGAGCGGCCGGCTTCCCGCCCGCGTTGCGCGGCGCGGCCGGTGAGTTTCAGATTTCAAACTGGCGGAGTTTGCTGGTGGAGAAAATCCCTTTCTTCCTGGCCAGCTTTTTGTGCGTCTATGTGACATCGCGGGCGTTGAATGCCGTCGGGACGCTGGCACCGGCTGGCGGACAGGTTTTGGAAAAGCTGCTGCGCGTCCCGGAGAACTATGTCTTTTACCTTGGAAAAATTTTCTGGCCGGTGAATTTATCCGTCATTTATCCGACCGAAAAAGTCACCCTGTCCGCCGCGCTGTCAGGCGGGCTGCTGCTCGGCGTGATCACGCTGGCCGCCGCGTGGCAACTGCGCCGGCGACCGTGGCTGCTCGTCGGCTGGCTCTGGTTCCTCGGCACGCTCGTGCCCGTCGCCGGCTTTGTGACGTTTGGGCATTTTTACGTTGGCGACCGTTACACTTACCTGCCTTCGATCGGGCTGACGCTGGCGGTGGTGATGACGCTGGAAAATTTCAGCCGTCGTTTTGAAACCGCCCGCTGGATTGGCGGCGTGGCCGTGCTGGCGTTGTGCGCCCTGGCCACGCGCGCGGATTTGCCGCGCTGGCAAAACAACCTCACGCTTTACGACGCCGCATTGCGCGTCGGGCCGCATTACGTCACTTACAACAACCGCGGCATGGCGTGGTTCAAGTCGGGCGATGCGCCACGGGCCATGGCCGATTTCGACGCCGCGCTTCAGCTCAAGCCGGATTACGCGACGGCGCTGGGGAATCGCGGCGGTCTGCGGGCGGACTTCGGAGATCCCCACGCGGCCATCGCAGATTGCACCGCCGCGATAAAAGGCGATCCCCGGCTGGCGGATGCCTGGAGCAATCGCGGCAACGCTTACAACCGCCTGGGCGAACCAAGCAAGGCGCTGGCCGACTACGATCAGGCGATCAAATTGAATCCCGGCCAGGCCATGTATTACAACAACCGTGCGGCGGCGTATTTTCTGCTCAAACAATTTCCGCAGGCGGGCGCGGACTTGGAACAGTGCCGCGCGCTGGGCGGCCAGCCACAACCGGGTTTGGTCCGCGATTTGGAGGCGGCCATCGGCCGTCAACCCCCGGCCCCATGAACCACGCAAAAAAATCCAGAGGAAATCACCTTCAGCCACGCGGCGAATTCCTGCCCGGACATTTCACCGCCGGTGCGCGCCAGCGTGCGCGCGGCGGCGTGCGCGCGGCGGCTTCGGCCTCGGACGCTTGAAAACGACCGCCATTCAGTTCGAGAAAAACGGCGGCCGCGAATCCAGTTCCGCAGATTTTTTTCTGGCGAGCGGGTGCGGCAGGAACTAGGCTGGCGCAAAACCAACCCAGCCCATTATGGACATCACGTTTAACTGCCCGAACTGCGACCAGGAACTGGCCGTGGATCAAACCGGCTCCGGCTCGCAAATTGACTGCCCGGCCTGCGGCCAGAGCATCACCATCCCGAGCGCCGGCAAGGCGACCACGGGTTCACTGCCGGCCGCGCCGCCGGCGCCGCCAACCACTCCGGGCGTGCCGACTCCGCCGCCCGTCGTCCCCAAAAAAGAACTGCACCTGAAAGTGCCCGTGCGCGACACGCCGGGCGAGGTGCTGATCAGCAAGCCCAAGTCGCCGCTGGACACCATGCAGAAAGGCGCGGGCAAACGGCTCCGCACCCACACCATCCGCCACGCGAGCTGCATCGAGGCCGGCCACGACAAGTTCGATGAAAAAGTTTCGGAGTATCTGAATGAAATCGGCGAGGCGAACCTCATCGGCATCCACACGATCGGCTACGAGCATTTCGACGTGGGCATCCAGAAGATCCTGACGGACTACGGGGTGCTGATCGTATTCCGGGGTTGAATCGCTTTGACTTGGCCGGAGCAGGCCGATACCGTTTTGCCATGATGAGTCGCCGGTTGAACCTCCTTTTTTTAATCGCCGTGGCCGCCGTGATGCTGCCGCTGCGCTCGCCTGCCCCGCTGGTCTTCATTCCCGGCGAAGGCTGGTATTACGAATCCTATGGCGAGTCGGGCAAATGGCAGCGTCCGCGCGCCAAGGACCAGCTCGCCGTGGCCGAGGATGCCTTCACCAAAAAAGATTTCAACATCACCCTGCACGCCGCGCACCGCATCCTGCGCGTTTGGCCGTTGTCCGACTATTCGCCGCGCGCCGAATACCTCGTGGGCCGCTGTCTCGAGGTCAAGCACAAGGACGAGGCCGCCTTCAACGCCTACCAGAACATCATCCAAAAATATCCCAAGAGCGGCGAGTTCAACGAGGTGCTCGTGCGCCAGAACGAGATCGCTGGCCGCTTCCTCAACGGCCAATGGTTCCGTCTGTGGAACATGTTCCCCCTTTATCCCTCGATGGACGAGACCGCGAAGCTCTACCAAAAAATCGTCAACAACGGGCCTTACAGCGACGTCGCCCCGCACGCGCAGCTCCGCATCGGCGCGGCGCGCGAGAAGCAGAAAGATTATCCCGCCGCCGTGAAGGCTTACGAGCTGGCCGCCGACCGTTACCACAATCAGCCGGTCATCGCCGCCGATGCGATGTATCGCGCCGGGGTCTCGTGGCAGAAGCAGGCCGACAGCGCCGAATACGACCAGGGCGCCGCCGCCAAGGCCATCGCCGCCTACACGGATTTCATGACGGTGTATCCCGAAGACAAGCGCGTGGCGGAAGTGCAGAAAGCCATCGTCAAGCTCAAGGCCGAGCAGGTGAAGGGCAGTTTCGGGATCGCGCAGTATTACGAGAAGGGCCACAAATGGGCGGGCGCGGTGGTTTATTACAACGACGTGCTCCAGTTGGACGCCAATTCCCCGCTCGCCGCGCAGGCCCGCCAGCGCATCGAAGTTTTGAAACCGCGTTTGCAGGCGACGCCGGACAAATAAACTCATGCGCGCGTTGAAATTTTTTCTTCCCGCCGTCGTCGCCTTCGCACTGGCCGGCTGTGCGAGCTATCACCTTGGCCCGACCGGCGGCGCGGTCGCCGGTGAAAAATCCATCCAGGTTCTCCCCTTCAACAACCAGACGCTCCAGCCGCGGCTCGGCGACGCGCTGACGCAGGCGCTGCGCGAACGGCTGCAACTGGACGGCACCTACCGTCTCGACACGCACGGCACCGGCGACGTGGTGGTCAGCGGCGTCGTCCGGCAATACACCCGCGAAGGGCTGGGCTACTTGAGCACCGACACCGCGACGCCGGAAAATTACCGCGTGGATGTCACCGTCCACGTCACCGCCCGCGAGCGCGCGTCCGGCAGATTGATTTTGGACAAGGACGTGAAGGGCCACACGCTCGTCCACATCGGGGCCGACCTGGTCAGCGCCGAGCGCCAGGCCCTGCCGCTGCTCGCCGAGGATCTCACGCGGAACATCGCCGCGCTGCTGACTGAAGGCGCGTGGTGATTTTGTAAAATTTATTCCGCAGTTTCCGTTGTCCAACGAACGGACAAATCATTCAACCAACATGAAAAATAAATTCTCCAGGCTCACCCTGTTCACCCTCGTCGCCGCCGCGCTGGTCGCGGCGCCGGCCGGCGGCCGCGCCGAGGACAAGCCCGCCGCCAGGCCCGAAGCGCCGGTGATTGAAAAGCGGACTCCCTTCCACGGCCAAGTAACGGCGGTGGACACCGCGGCGATGACCCTGGCCGTCGGCGCGCTCACGCTCAACGTGACTTCCGAAACCATGATCACCAAGGGCGGCAAGCCCGCCACGCTGGCCGACCTCACCGTCGGTGACACGGCCGGCGGCTCCTACAAAAAAGACGACGCCGGCAAGTTGAGCGCCGCCACCATCCGCGTCGTCGTCAAAGCCCAGAACATGGAAAAGAAAAAGAAGGCCGCGAACACCGCCCCGGCGGAACCGGCTCCCAAAAACTGAACGGAAGAAATTTTCCCGGAAGGCGGACGAACAGCGTCCGCTTTTTTTTATTTTTTGCGCCACCAGCTCGTCATGCGTTTGGGCTGCTGGGCCTCCTCCGGCGCGGAATACTGCCGGACCAGCAGCTCGCTGCGGGCGGCGGTGAGGGCCATGACAAACTCGTCGTAGCTTAAAAAGCGTTCGCCCGGATTTTTTGCCAGCGAGCGGCCCAGGGCGTCGCTGGTGGACTGGGAAATTTCCGGCACCACCTGGTTCGGCGGCGTCAGCGCCGTCTGCACCTGCGCGATGACGACCTCCTCCACCGTCGGCGCGTCGAACGGCACATGGCCGGTGATGGCGTGATACAGCGTCGCCCCGAGGCTATACATGTCCGACAAGAAAGTTTCCGGCTCGCGCTTGATTTTTTCCGGCGCGACATAATACGGCGTGCCGCGCGTGAACTCCGCGCCTTCCTGCTCCGCATCCGTTTTGCGCGCGAGGCCGAAATCCACCAGCTTCGGCTCGTGGTCGGAGTTGAACAGAATATTTCCCGGCTTGATGTCGCAGTGCAGCAGGTCGTATTTCAACGCCATGTCCAATGCGGAGGCGATCTTGATGCCCACATCCAGCACCTGTAGTTCCGTCAGCCGCTGAAGTTTCTCAATGCGCGCGTCCAGGCTGCCCTGGTCCGCGATTTCCATGACGAGATAGCGTTCGCCCTCCCATTCATCGAACGTGTAGATGTGGATGATGTTCGTGTGATTGAGCTTCGCGCAGGCGCGGGCTTCGAGATAAAAACTTTCGAGCATCTTTGGGTCGTCGAGCAGCTCCTTCTTCATCAGCTTCACGGCCACGAGCCGTTCGAGCGTCGTGTCCCAGGCGCGATAAACCACGCCCATGCCGCCGGCGGCGATCTTGCTGCGCAGCTCGAACTGCCGGAGCTGCATCGGCATCATGATGGCGTGGCCGCATTTTTTGCACGGCTCGGACGCCAGCGGCGGCAGGTCGCCGGGAATAAACGTCTTCGCGTCGCATCCGGGACAGGTCACCATTTTTAATGGTTGGCTCATGGCGGACTCAATCTAACACCACGCCGGAATCCGACAACGCAATTTTGGCCGCATCTTGCCTCCCCACCACCGCGCCAGCGTTGGCCGCCTTCATCCCGCATGGCGGCTTCAAGGCCAGTCAGCCGGTCGTTATTGGGAAATGGCAGCAGAGGCATTTAACCCGAATTTTGAAATGAGATCCGCCGCTGACGTAGGGCAGGCTTACAGTCCCGCTCGGAGCGGGAGTAACGGGGCTTACCAGCCCCGTGTCCCGGTCTGATCTCCGACACTTTTTCCTCCGCGGAACTGGCGGCTGGTAAGCCGCCGGCATCCCGCTCCGAGCGGGACTGGTAAGCCTGCCCTACATCCCAGGCCGTGCTTCCGGACAGTCTGCCGCCGACCGTTGCGCCACGACAGTTGCGCCGCGCGCGGGCGGACTGCGCCACGGCGTCGCGGGTGGCACAGTTTTGAATTTCCAAGCCCGCCGGGAGAACTCAATTCCAGCCTTTGTTTGCAAGCGAATCCAACCTATTTATCAAATCGGAGCCGGGCGGCACTGGAATTGCACAAGAACCGCCGGCAGTTAAACCACAAACAATTTTATCCCCGCAATTTTATGGCAAAAGTATTAGGCATTGATTTAGGCACCACCAACTCCTGCATGGCGGTCATGGACTCCGGCGAACCGCTCGTGCTGGAAAATTCCGAGGGCAAACGCACGACGCCGTCCGTCGTGGCGTTCACGAAATCCGGCGAGCGCGTCGTGGGCGATGCGGCGAAACGTCAGGCCGTGACCAACTCGCGCAACACGATTTACTCCATCAAGCGTTTCATGGGCCGCAAGTTTGATGAAGTGCAGGAAGAAATCAAACGCATGCCTTACAAAGTTGTTAAGGCGTCCAATGGCGATTGCGCCGTCGAAGTCGAAGTGGACGGCAAGGCCAAACAATTTTCGCCGCAGGAAATTTCCGCGATGATTCTTTCCAAGCTCAAGGCCGACGCCGAAGCGCGCCTCGGTGAAAAAATTTCGCAGGCCGTCATCACCGTGCCGGCTTATTTCAACGACTCGCAGCGTCAGGCCACGAAAGACGCCGGCAAGATCGCCGGCATGGAAGTTCTCCGCATCATCAATGAGCCGACGGCGGCCTCGCTCGCTTACGGTCTCGACAAAAAGAAGGACGAAAAGATCGCCGTCTATGATTTGGGCGGCGGCACGTTTGATATTTCCGTTCTCGAAATCGGCGACGGCGTGTTTGAAGTGAAAGCCACGAACGGCGACACGCATCTCGGCGGTGACGACTGGGACAATTGCCTCATGGATTGGATTCTCGATGAATTCAAACGCGAGTATAACATGGATCTCCGCAAGCAGCCCGACGCGCTCCAGCGCATCAAGGAAGAAGC
>JAYVCM010000259.1:0-5856 GCA_043749955.1 Limisphaerales bacterium
TCATGTTCGTGGTGTGGGTAACCATGAATAGGAGTCAACGTATCGGCAGACCCCTCGTCCACCTCCCCGTCCCGGTAACATTTAATATGAGTCAACTCGGATCCACTTTCCCGCCGTGGTAATGTTTGACCTGTTCTGCGCCCTGACCTAGACTCGTCGTCCATTTTGCATTGAACATGAAAATCATCATCTGCGATCCGATCTCACCCAAGGGCATTGCGCTGTTGCAAGCGCGGCCGGAATTTCAAGTGGTCGTCCTGCCGAAACGCTTGTCCGAAGCGGAACTGCTGCCGCTCGTGGCGGACGCGACCGCGCTGGTCGTGCGTTCCGAAACGAAAGTCACCAAGAACATCATCGCGGCGGCGAAGCAGTTGCGCGTCGTCGGCCGCGCCGGGGTGGGCGTGGACAACGTGGACATTGACGCCTCCACGCAGAGCGGCGTGGTGGTGATGAACACGCCCGGCGGCAACACGATCACGACGGCGGAACTGACCTTCACCATGCTGCTCTCGCTCGCGCGCAAGGTGCCGCAGGCGCACGCGACGATGATCTCCGGCAAATGGGACCGCAAACAGTTTCAGGGCGTGGAACTCGCGGGCAAGACGCTCGGCGTGCTCGGCATGGGCCGCATCGGCACGGAAGTCGCCAAGCGCGCCATCGCGTTCGGGATGCGCGTCGTGGCTTACGATCCGTATCTCACCGAAGACCGCGCGCAGGCCATCGGCGCGGAGTTCGCGGCGGACTTGGACCATGTTTATCGCGAGGCGGATTTCATCACCGTCCACATGCCGGTGACGAAGGAGACGAAGGAAATGCTGAATGCGGCGGCGTTCTCAAAGATGAAGCCCGGCGTGAAGATCGTAAACTGCGCGCGCGGCGAAATCATTTCCGAAGCCGACCTCATCGCGGCGCTCGAATCCAACAAGGTGGCGGGCGCAGCGCTGGATGTTTTCGCGGTGGAACCGCTGCCGGCGGATCATCCGTATCGCAAGCAGGCGAATTTAATTTTGACGCCGCACCTTGGCGCGAGCACCGAAGAGGCGCAGGAAAAATGCGGCATCGAAGTTGCCGAAGTCATCGCGGGCTATCTGCTCACGGGCGAGGTCCGCAACGCGGTGAACCTGCCGTATCTCGACGCGAAAACTTACGAACAGGTGAAGCCGTATCTGCCGCTCGGCGAGGCGCTGGGCAAATTGCTCGCGCAACTTTCGCCCGCGACCGCCGACAAGCTGCACATCACTTACGGCGGCAATGCGCGGCTGCTGCCGAACATTGACCCGGTGACGCGCGCGATTCTGCGCGGCTTTTTGTCCACGAGCAATTTGAAGGACGTGAACAACGTCAATGTCCGCAGCGTGGCGCAGAGCATCGGCATCACGGTGGAGGAAAAGAAATCCGACGAGCCGGTCACGTTCAACGAATGGGTTCACGTCCAGGCGTTCAGCGGCGGGAAGAAGCTGGTTTCGGCGGGCGGAACGTTCTTCGGTTCGCCGAACAATCCGCGCATCGTCCGCCTGTTCAGCCAGTCGGTGGAAATTCCGATCACGGGCACGCTGCTGCTGTTGAACAATGCGGACAAGCCGGGCATCGTCGGCCATCTCGGCACGCTGCTGGCGAAACATAAAGTGAACATAGCGAGCATGAGCTTGAGCCGCGACACGGTGGGCGGGCTGGCGCTGACGGTGTTGAGCCTCGACAGCGCGCCGCCGCAAGCGGTGCTGGAGGAATTGCAGAAAGACACTGACATCAGCAATGTGAAGGTGGTAAGGTTGTAACTCTGTTTTTGAACCAAAACGAAACTTGAACGTCCAATTGACCAAAATGAAATTGAAACTGATCCTGTCCGCCGCGCTGGTCGCGAGCGTGATTTCCGCCCAGGCCGCCACGTCCGCCGCCACTGCCGCCCCCACCAACACTGCGTCCAAGCCCGACGCGATGACGACCCTGTTCGGCGACCCGGTGATCGCGAAGGGCCGGGGCTTTGAGATCAAGCGCAGCGACCTGGACACGGTGGTCACGGGCGCGAAGGCCAACGCCGCCGCGCAGGGCCAGATGCTGCCGCCGGGTTTTGACATCAGCATTTTGAACCAGTTGATCACGATCCAGCTGCTGGTGCAGAAGGCGACGCCGGCGGACCGCTTGGCGGGCGTGGCGGAATCGGATTCGCAGTTCACTAACATGGTGGCGCATTTTGGTTCGCCCGAGGCGTTCGCGCGGCAGTTGAAGATGGTCGGGATGACGGAGGCGGAACTGCGCGCCAAGGCCACGCAGGAGGCCACGGCCAAGACGGTCTTGAAGCGCGAATTGAAAATCGCGGTCACCCCGGCGGAAATCCGGGAATGTTACACCAACCATTCGTCGTCGTTTGAAGAGCCGGAAAAGGCGCACGTCCAGCACATCCTGCTGATGACGATGGATCCCGCGAGCCGCACCCCGCTCCCGACGAACGCGGTCGCCACGAAGCGCAAGCAGGTGGATGACCTGGCGAAACGCCTCAAGGGCGGCGAAGATTTTGCCAAGCTGGCGAAAGAATTTTCCGAAGACCCCGGCTCGAAGAGCAACGGCGGCGAACTGCCGAAGTTCGGCAAGGGCGACATGGTCGCGGAATTTGAAGCGGCCGCTTTTTCGCTCAAACCCGGCCAGATCAGCGACGTGATCACGACGATGTTCGGCTTCCACATCATCAAGCTGCTCGACAAGACGGCGGCGAAAAAATTCGGCTTCAGCGAGGCCATCCCGATGGCGAACAACGAGACGCCGGAAACCATCTGCAAACGCGGCCTGGAGGCGGAAAAAATCAAGGAGCAGGCCCCCGCCTTCGTCCTGAAGCTGCGCACCGAGGCCAAGGTGGAAATCCTGGACGCGAACCTGAAGGCGCTGGAGCAGGCGGTTTTGGAGGCCGAGACCAACGCCCCGCGCGCCGGAAATAATTGACCGGCAGGCTTGAAAACGCCGGCGGCAAACGGCACATTCCTCGCGTCATGAAAATCAAGCTTGGCATCATCCTCTTGGTCGTCGCGTGCGTCGGCCTCGGCATCGCGCTTTACTTCACCAAAAAATCGGGCGAAGAAGTGCATGCCACCGATGTCGTCTGCATCGTGGATTATTCCAACCAGCTCGTGGATGTCGGCGTCCAGTTGAAGGATTTGCGCGAGGTCAACATCTCCCTCACGAACGACCTGGCCTTGAGCCGCCAGCAGATCCAGGAGCTGTCCAACACCCTCGCCACGGCGAACCTCGTGATCGCCGAGACGAAAACGTCATTGGCCGAGACGAAAACTTCGCTGGCCGGGGCGCAGGACCAGATCACGAACCTCACCGTCCATGTGGCCGACCTCGAAACGCAGAACAAGGCGCTCGACCAGCATGCCGGTGAACTGACCAACACCATCGCGCAGTTGGACGCGCAGATCGCCTACACCCAGAGCCGGCTCGCGCTGACGGAGACGAACAGCGCGTTCCTGCAGGCGGAATTGCAGAAGCAGATGGCGCAGCGGGCCGAGATGGAACACAAGTTCAACGACCTCGCCGAAGTCCGTTCGCAGGTGGTCAAGCTCAAGGAGGAAATTTTCATCGCGCGCCGGATGGCGTTGATGAAAAATGACAACGGCGGCAAAAAGGGCGCGGAGCTGCTGATGAAGCGCACCCCGCCGCCGCAAACCAACCAGCCCGCCGCCAAGGCGCCGGGGAGCTACGACCTCAACGTCGAGGTCGGCTCCGACGGCTCGGTGAAGATCATCCCGCCGTCCGGGGCGACCAATCCACCCCCGCCCTGATTTTTTCCGTCCCGCCGCGCCGCCGCCCATGCCGACTTACGAATACACCTGTGACAAGTGCGGGCACGAGTTTGAAGCCGTCCGCTCCATGTCCGCCGCACCGTTGAAAATTTGTCCCGCCGAAGTCTGCACCAAAAAGAAATGGGGGCGCGGCCGGGTGAGCAAAAAAGTCGGCGCGGGCGCGGGGCTGATCTTCAAGGGCAGCGGCTTTTACATCACCGACTACCGCAGCGAAGGCTACAAGTCCGCCGCTAAAAAAGAACCCGGCGCCGGCGGTGACGCCAAGCCCGCCGCGAAGCCGGAAGCGAAATCCGAAGCCAGGCCGGAAGCCAAGGCGGAAACCAAGCCGGCTAAAAAAGCGGACAAGAAATGAACGGACAGCCAGCCAGCGCCAACGGAGCGCGCCCGTCCCCGGGCGCAGCAACATCCGCACGCACGGGAGCTTTGAACCTGAACGCCGAAGCTGAGACCGCCGCTGGCGTAGGGCAGGCTTACAGTCCCGCTCGGAGCGGGATTCACGGGGCTTACCAGCCCCTTGTTGCTATCGCGTGGCGTGCTTTTTCCAACGGCCAAACCGGCGGCTATAAGCCGCCGGCATCCCGCTCCGAGCGGGACTGTAAGCCTGCCCTACCGCCGGGGGCCGGGCGCGCGAAAAATTTGATTTCGGATTTCAGGTTGAAGTCCTTCCTCCGAGAGCATCGGAGATCCGGCGTGTTTCTCTCCACCCTGTTTTTCTCCGTCCTGATTTCAGCTTCCGTCCGCGCCCAGGGTTTCGACGGCTCCACCACGGCGCGCAGCATCTCCGGCCAGTTCACCGTCAGCGCCAGCCCGCAGTATTCGCCGCTGCTGCACCGCGCCGAATTTTCCACGAACGACAATCTGATCCGGCTGGAACCCGCGCTCCTCGCCATCTCCGCCGAGCGTTTCAAGCAGTCGCTCTGGCGGCAGCTCGGCCTCAAGCCGGACGCGCCGTGGACGGGGAAAATCTTTATCACGCTCCGGCCCGCGCGCTCGCTGAACGACCCGGTCACCCTCGCCGTCGGCCCGCTGCTCAAGGCGTGGAACTGCCGCGTGGAACTGCCCGACCTGGTGACCCGCATCCGTTTTGGCCGCGCGCTGTCCGCCGCGCTGCTGCTGGAATTTGCCAGCCGCACCGCCAAGGATCCCGGCCTCGTCCCGGAGATTCCTGCGTGGCTGGCCGACGGCCTCGGCCAGCTGGTGCTCGCCAGCGACGGTGAAAAAATCATCCTCTCGCTGCCGGACAAAAAGGTGGACGGCCTGTCGCAGAGCCGCCTGAATAAAAACGAACGCGGCGTGGATGCGTTCGCCGGGGCCCGCCGCACGCTGCAAAATTTTCCCCCGCTCACCTTTGATGAACTGTGCTGGCCCGGCGACGCACAGGTGAACGGCGCGGACGGCGGCGCGTATCTCGCCAGCGCGCAGTTGTTCACCGGCGGCCTGCTTGGCCTCCCGGACGGGCCGGAAAAAATGCGCGGCTTTCTCGCGCGGCTGCCGGGCGGCCTCAACTGGCAGACCGCGTTTTACGCCGCGTTCGCTGACGATTTCAAGCGTCCGCTCGACGTGGAAAAATGGTGGGCGTTGCACGTCATCCGCTTTGCCGCGCGCGACCCCGGCCCGCACTGGACCGCGGCCACCAGCCGCGAACGGCTCGCCGGCCTGTTGACCGTGCCGGTGGAAGTCCGCGCCAGCTCCAACTCGCTGCCCCGGCACGCGGAGATTTCCTTGCAGTCCGCCGTCCAGAATTTTTCCGCCGGCCAGCGCGGCCTCATCGAGACCAAGGCGCGCGACCTCGGCATCGCGCAGTTCCGCCTCGCGCCGCCGTTCGCGGGACTGGCCGGCGACTACCGCGCCGCGCTCCTGGATTTTCTCGGCGAGGGAAAAACTTTTACGCCGACGCCCACCGGCAAGCACGGTCTGCCCGCCACCCGGCTCGGCGCCAGCGTGGCCGACACGGTGAAAAAACTGAACGCGCTGGACGCGCAGCGCCGCGCGGCGGAAGCCGGCCACGGCATGGATTCTCTCCCGCAAAAATTGAACCGTTCCGCGCATTGAGCGGCGT
>JAYVCM010000260.1:0-10244 GCA_043749955.1 Limisphaerales bacterium
CGAAGGGCTGCAATTTTCTCCTCACCAACGGCGGGGAAATGAAGGACTACTGGGGTGTCGGCAAGGCGGCCAAGCCGATGCTCCCGCTCATCGCCATCCCGACGACTGCTGGCACTGGCAGCGAGTGCCAGAGCGCTGCGATCATCGCGGATGAGACGACGCACCAGAAGATGGCGTGCCTCGACCTGAAAGCCGCCGCGCGCATCGCGATTCTCGATCCCGAGTTGACGCTCAGCCAGCCGCTTTGCGTGACGGCTTGCACGGGAATAGACGCCATTTCCCACGCGGTGGAAGCCGCCGTCACCAACAAGGCGACCCCGCTTTCCACCATGCTGGCGAGGGAGGCATTTCGCCTCGCCTTCGCCGCGTTTCCAGTCGTGCTCGCCACGCCACGCGACCTCGCGGCGCGTGGGCGGATGCAGCTCGGCGCAGCTTACGCGGGCCTCGCCATCGAGACCTCCATGCTCGGCGCGGCGCACAGCCTCGCGAACCCGCTCACTGCGCACTTCGGCATCGTGCATGGCCATGCTGTCGGCCTCGTGCTCCCGTCCGTCGTGCGCTTCAACGCCGCCGCGCCCGCCGCCCGTGCCGGATACGCGGAACTTTGCGCCGTGGCCGGGTTGCCCGATGCCGCGTCTCTCGCCGTCGCGCTGGAAAAGCTCCTCGCCCTCGCCGGCCTCGCTGCGCCGCTGCGGAGCTTCGGCGTCACCGCCGAGAAAATCCCCATGCTCGCCGAGGAAGCCGCCCAGCAGTGGACGGCCAATTACAATCCGCGCCCCGCGAGCGCCGCAGATTTTGCCAAAATCTATGAGAGCCTGCTTTAGCGCGCTGCTCCTCCTCCATGCGTCGTTGCTCGCTGCCGACTGGCCGATGCATCGCGGGAATCCCTCGCTGAATGGCCGCTCCGAGGACGACGCGCCTGCGCAGGCGGTGTTGCGTTGGACGTTCAAGGCGGGTTCGCCGGTGAAAGGCAGCGCGGCTATTGCGGGCGGGCGGGCTTTTTTCGGCGACGATGGCGGCATTGTCCACGCGCTGAATATCGCCGATGGCAAGGAGGCGTGGTCTTTCAAAACCGAAGGCCCCATCGAGGCGACTCCGCTGATTCTCGATGGCCTCTGCTACATCGGCAGCAGCGATGGGAAGCTCTACGCGCTGGATGCGGCGAGCGGCGCGAAACGGTGGGCGCACGAGACGAACGACAAAGTCCTGGCCGGGGCGAGTTGGGTGAAGGACCCGGCATCCGACGCGAAGTGGGTGCTCGTGGGCAGCTACGATTTCAGCCTCTACGCGCTCGATGCGGCGAGCGGCAAGGTGCTGTGGAAGGTGGAGACGGAAAATTTCATCAACGGCACGCCCGCGCTCACGGGCGATGGGCACGCGGTCTTCGGCGGGTGCGATGCGCAGCTCCACGTCGTCTCACTCCGCGAGCGCAAGGAGGTGCGGAAGATGGATGCGGAAAGCTACATCGCAGGCAGCGTCGCCGCCGCCGACGGTGCGATGGTCTATTTCGGCAATGAAGCGAAGAAAGTCTTCGCCTTCGACACCGCCACCGGCGCGACGAAGTGGACGTATCACGACCGCAGTTTCGCCTACTACAGCAGCCCGGCGCTCAGTGCCGAGGCCGTGATTATCGGTGGCCGCGACAAGCGCCTGCACTGCATTGACCGGGTGAAAGGCGAGGCCCGCTGGGTCTTCGCCACGCGCGGCGATGTGGATAGTTCGCCGGTGCTTTGCAAGGATGGCGGCATCCTCTTCGGCAGCCGCGATGGCCGCCTTTACTGTGTGGAACTCGCCGACGGCAAACTGCGCTGGAGCTACGAAATCGGCGCGCCCCTCACCGCCAGCCCGGCCATCGCGGGCGGCGTCATCATCATCGGCGCGGAGGACGGCACCGTCCACTGCCTCGGCGCGAAGTAGGGCGCGCGTTACGCAGCGTCCTCAGTGCTCAGCGTCTTGAAAGCGAAGCACGCCAGCCCGCCGGCGATGAACTCGGCAAGCATGAGCACCCAGATGTTCCCCCAGTGGATGAGCCCCATGAGCGCGGCACCGAGGGCCACGGCGGGATTGAACGCCCCGCCGGAAATGCCGCCGAGCGCGAACGCCATCGCCACGACGGTGAAACCGATGGCGAGGCCGTAGAAGGAATTGCCCGCCGTGGCCTTCGCGGTGGCGACGTTCAGCACGACGTAGGCGAGGGCGAACGTGCCGACGAATTCCGCGATGAGCGCGTGGCCGACGTTCGGATTCATCGGCGTGACGACGGGACAACCTTTGAACAGCAGCGCCAGCTTGGCGGCGGCGACGGCGGCCAGGATTTGCGCGATTAGATAAAACGGCACCTCCGCAATCGAACAGCGTCCGCGCAGCCACACGGCAATGGTCACTGCCGGATTGTAGTGCGCACCGGATACATGGCCGCCCGCATACACCATGACCATGAGCGCCGCCCCGATGGCGATGGGCGCGAGGTTGCCCGCGCCGGGATCAATCACCGCCATGCCGATGGCGAGGACGAGGAAGAACGTGCCGATGAATTCAACAAGATATTTTTTCATAAGGATGATACGCCGCAATGGCGGCGGCGAGACTAGCAAAAAGCAACGGGCTTGCGAGCGGAAATTTTTTAGTGGCACGGGCATCTTGCCCGTGTGTTTCTGGTTGGCGCACATTTTGCCTGTTCAGAAACTCACGGGCAAGATGCCCGTGCCACTACTCTTACTGCATGTTTTTCACAAACTCGTCGGCCCGCGCGATGGACTGGTTCATCTGCTCGATGAGCCGGTTGATTTCCGCGGTGATGCTCGTGGTCTCGCCCTTGAGCGAGGCGATGGCCTGCGCGTTGAGATTATGCTTGAGGTAGAGGACGTAGTCATTGAACTGCTTCAGCACCGGGGTCATCGTCTGCTCGGCGCTCATCAGCGCGCTGTGCAGATCGTTGTAACGCTGGCGCGTGGTGGCAAGCTGCTGGCGGCTGGCGGATGCAAGCGAGGGCGTGCTGATCTCGGTGATTTCTTTTTCCCACTCGGCGAACAAATCGCTGGCGACGGATTCCACGGCGCGGATGCGGCCACGCACGACGTCGGCCTGTTTCACGCAGTCGTCGTATTCGCCCTTGAGTGAGCGGTAGGCGCTTTCGGCCTGGCCACCGTCGAACTTGGTGATTTCTTTCAGCCGCGTGAGCGCGTCCTTGAATTGCGTTTGCGCCTCCTTCTGGTCGTCGCGCGCCTCAATGACGCGCTTCTTGAGCAGGTCGCGTTTATACACGCCAATTTTTTCGTAGGCCGAGTAATAAACGCTGGTGCAACCCGTCGTTTGCAAAATCAAAACCGCCGCGAGCAGCGCGGGCAGCAGGAGGAAAAGTTTTTTCATGGTAAAATTTCTGGCGGGGCTGGTTCAATTGATGCCGAGCAATTCCACTTCAAAAATCAAAGTGGCGTTGGGCGGAATCGCGCCGGGATAGCCGTCGCGGCCATAGGCGAGTTCGGGCGGGATGGTCATCCTCACCTTGTCACCGATTTTCATCTGCGCCACGCCGAGATCCCAGCCGGCGATGACTTGTCCCGCGCCGAGTTCAAACGCGAACGGCTCGTGGCGGTCCACGGAGCTGTCGAACTTTTTGCCGTCGGTGAACGTGCCGGTGTAGTGGACGGTCACGGTGTCGCCTTTTTTCGGGGCCGCGCCGTTGCCGGTCGCGAGCTTCTCGATCTTCAATTCAGGATGTGCCATGCCGGATTTTTGCCGCGAAGCACCGAGTCGTCAACAAAACCTTTAAGGCCGGGCCGAACAATAAACCAGCGGTGACGGAGCAAGGGCGCGGTTCAGTTTATGGCAACGCCGAATCAAGCCTCTCATTAACACCCAACTTTAGTTGGGTGTTAGGTGTGCCAAAAATGGAACCGAACCGCTTTAGCGGTTTCCCGGGCGCAAAAACCGCTAAAGCGGTTGAGTCATCAGACGGCGCCAAACACCCAACTAAAGTTGGGTGTTAATGAGAAACCCACATCGGTTGCAAGAAAGTGAGATGCGCTTACGGTGCAAATACAGGCGGAAATTTGATTGACCTGCCACGCGGGTCTCGCAAAGTAAGCGCATGAACCCCGCCCGATTTGTCCTTTCAAGCATTATCATCTGTTCTGCCGGCTTGTTGTCCGTGTCATGCGCCGATGTCGGCGCTAAAAAAAATTCAACCATGAAATCCCAAGGCGTCACCGTCGTGCCGAACGAAGCCGCCCGCCGCGTGGACGTGCGCGTGGACGGCCAGCCGTTCACTTCCTACATCTGGCCGGACACGTTGAAAAAGCCGGTGCTGTTTCCGCTGCGTGCGGCGAGCGGCACGCTGGTCACGCGCGGTTTTCCGCTCGAACCGCGGCCGGGCGAACGCACGGATCATCCGCATCACGTCGGGCTGTGGTTCAATTTTGAAAGTGTCAACGGCGTGGATTTCTGGAACAACTCGACGGCGCTGCCTGCGGAACAGCAGGCGAAGATGGGCACAATCGTGCATCGGTGCATTGTGAAAGCGAGCGGCGGCGCGGATCACGGCGAACTCGAAGTCGAAATGGACTGGATGATGCCTGACGGCCAGCCGGTTTTGCGCGAGACGGCTGATTTTATTTTCCGCACCGGGCCGGGCCGGCGCGTGGTGGACCGCATTTCCACGCTCACCGCCTTGGAGAAGCCGGTCGTGTTCAAGGATAACAAGGATGGCTTGCTCGGCCTGCGCGTGCGGCGGGAGCTGGAGCAACCTTCAACCGAAGCGGTGACGTTCACTGACGCGAGCGGCCGGCCTACGACGGTGAAGGCGATGGACACGAACGGCGTGAGCGGATGGTATCGCAGCAGCGAAGGCAAGACCGGCGACGCGGTTTGGGGCACGCGCGGACGCTGGACGATGTTGGCGGGCAAAGTGGATGCGAAGGATGTCACGCTGCTCATGCTCGACAATCCCAAGAACGCCGGGTTCCCGACTTACTGGCACGCGCGCGGCTATGGCTTGTTCGCCGCCAATCCGCTGGGCCAGGAAATTTTCAGCAAGGGGAAGGAGAAATTAAATTTCACCATTGAACCGAAAAAAGCCGGCACGTTCCGGTATCGTCTGGTCATTCTCGACGGCGCGACGACACCGGACCAGGCCGAAGCTCAATACCGTCAGTTCGTGGACGAAGTGAAAAACTGAATCTCCCAAAAGTGAGCAACGCCATTTCATTAACACCGGGCTTCAGCCCGGTGACGACCGGTGAAATTTTTCACAACCGTTTCAACGGTTTTCTCCACGCATTCAAGCCGTTGAAACGGCTCGCTTGTGGAAGCGCTTTCATCACCCGGCTGAAGCCGGGTGTTAATGAGAGCAGAGGAAATGTAAGTCAGTTGTAACCCCCTCAATAAATCACCAGTCATTTTGTCTATGAAAAAAATCCCGCGCCGCCAGTTCATCCGCAATTCACTCTTCGCAGCGGCGGCGCTCAAAGCGTGGCCGCTGGTCGCCCAATCTTCCGTCAAGTCGCGCATCATCGGTGCGAATGAAGATATTCGTTGCGCCATCGTCGGCCTGAATGGTCGCGGCAAAAATCACATCGAGGCGTTGACCAAACTGAAAGGCGTGCGGCTCGTCGCGCTGTGCGATGTGGACAAGGCCGTGTTGGAAAAAGAATTGAGCGGCGTGACGAGCGGCGGCGAGAAAGTCGAGGGCTACACCGACATCCGAAAACTTTTGGAGAGCAAAGAAATTGATGCCGTCACGTTCGCCACGCCGCATCACTGGCACGCGCTCGGTGCGATCTGGGCGGCGCAGGCGGGTAAGGATGTTTATGTCGAGAAGCCCGCGTCGCACAATGTCTGGGAAGGCCGGAAAATGGTCGAGGCCGCGCGCAAATACAATCGCATCATGCAGGTCGGAACGCAGTGCCGCTCCAGCGTGGGATTGCAGGAGGCGATTGCGTGGCTTCGCGAAGGGCAGCTCGGAAAAATCATCCGTGCGCGCGGGCTGTGCTACAAACGCCGCGACAGCATTGGCAAAACCACCGGCCCGCAGCCGGTTCCTGAAACGGTCAATTACGATTTGTGGTGCGGTCCGGCGCCGAACGATCCGCCGCGTCGCAACAGCAAGAAGAATGGTTCGGTGCATTACGAGTGGCATTGGTTCTGGGAATACGGCAACGGCGACCTCGGCAACCAGGGCATTCATCAGATGGACATCGCGCGCTGGGTGCTGGGCGAGCCGGAACTTTCACCGCGCGTCATCAGCATCGGCGGGCGGCTGGGTTACGACGACGACGGCATCACGCCGAACACGCAGATTGTTTTTCATGATTACAAAGCCGCGCCGCTGATCTTTGAAGTGCGCGGTCTGCCTGCTGGCAGTGATGCCAACAAGATGGATGATTATCACGGCGCGAGCATCGGCGTGGTGGTGGATTGCGAAGGCGGCTCCATGGTGATTCCGAGTTACACCAAGGCGATTGTCTATGACCAGGCCGGCAAGGAGATCAAAGCCTACGAAGAGGGCGGCAACCATTTTGAAAATTTCATTCAAGCCGTCCGCAGCCGCAAAGCCACCGGCCTGCACGCGGACATTTTGGAGGGGCACATCTCCAGCGCGCTCTGCCACACCGGCAATATTTCCTATCGCCTCGGCAAGCCAATGTCGCCGGAAGGAATCCGTGACGCGACCAAGGCGGACGGCGAACTGGCCGAAAGTCTGGGGCGGATGGAAGAACATCTCGGCGCCAACCAAGTGGACTTGCACAAAACTCCGCTGATGTTGGGCGCGGTTTTGAAGGTGAATCCAAAGACCGAACGCTTCACCAACAACCGCGCGGCGAATCAGCTTCTCACCCGCGAATATCGCAAACCATTTGTAGTGCCGGAAAAAGTCTAGCTGGAGCAGCACCGCGAAGGATAATGAGGGCGCGTTTCTCGACCGGTTGCAGTGGGCGTCTCATCCAAAAGCGCCAGAGGACTGCCGCACTCCAAAACCTGACGGACATCCGGGAGCAGCGTGTGAGTCGCGAAGCGTCTTGGAGTGCGGGAGTCCTCTGCCGCTTTCGCATCGCGCGAGACTACCATTCCCCCGCTGGTTCGTAGTCGTCCGGCACTTGCAGCTTGTCGGTCTTGAACCGGGAGATGCTCTTGATCTGTGCCGGCGAGGCGGTGCGCTCGAACCACGCGGCGGAACACCACGGGTATTGATTGGCCACCGGCACCAAGCCATGCTTCACCGGATTCTGATGCGTGTAGTTGAGCCGGGCAAAGTAGGAACGCTGGTAGGTCAGCCGCGTCTCACGGAAGTTGAACCACACTTGCCGCTCCGGTGTGGCCTCGAGCTTGTTCAACCAACCGCTCGTCTTTACATGCAGTGTCTTGAGCATTGGCGACAAACTCGAGGCGTCAGCCGCCGGTGAATGCGCCACGAAGTGGCAGTGGTTCGAGAACACAGCCCACGCTTCCAACTGCCAGCCGAAATCTCGCGCCACCGTCAGCAACCCGCGATGGAGAACCCCCAGGCGTTTGGCCCCGCGAAAGTGGTGGGTTTTGTGAAGCGTGCTCGCCGTGACGAAGTAAGTGCCGCCCAGTGCAAGCTGATGTGTGGGCGCATGCGGCCACGGTGTTTTCGGCAAGGGCATGGCGACAAAATAGGAGGTTGGAACTGGAACGGGCAAGCGCAGAGTTCGTCGTGAAGCGTCGTGGAGTGCGCCAGTCCGCTGGGGCATTTCAACGAAGCGGGTGGACGGAAGTTCGTGACCGTGATCGTGAGCGGGCGTCTCCATCCCAAAGCGGCAGAGGACTGCCGCACTCCAAGACGCTGGCGCGAATTTCTGGCATCTCTCGGTTCATCTGCGGAATCAACCAAGGGGAGAAATCTTGTTTCGTCGGCGAATCCGGCACGGCGACCCGGCGGATTGATGGCAGATTTTTCTTCTTCGATGGTTGGAGTTGAGGCTTGCCACCAAATTGCTTTGTGGGTGATTCTCTGTCGCATCCAATTCCAAAGCTATGAAATCAATTCACTCTCTCTGCCTCGTTGCATTGTTCGTTGCCGTGTTGTCGGTGGTGCGCGCCGATGATTTCAAGCTGGAGCCGGGTTACATGAGCTTGTTCAACGGCTTTGACCTGACGGGCTGGGGTTATGTGACCAATAATTTCAACGGCAAGACCGCGAGCGATGACGGGCGCTTTTCTGCGGCGGACGGCATTCTCACGGTGCATCCGCGCGTGCCGCGTCTGATCCAGAAGATTTCGACGACGATTGAATTCTCGAACAACTTCAACCTCAAGCTGGAATTCCGCGCCGCCACGAACGCAGACAGCGGCATCTTCATCCGCAAGCCGCAGTTGCAATGCCGCGATTACCTCGTCGCCGGGCCTTACAAGGATTTGAAAAAATACAAGCCGCAGGATTGGAATCAAATCGAGATCGCCGTGACGAACAACATTGCGTATTGCACCTGCAACGGCGAAGTGCTGACGAACGCGCTGCCTGTTCCGGCCACCGGCCCGATTGGTTTTGAAGGTGACCGCGGCCAGATGGAGTATCGCCACATCCGGCTGAAAGAATTGCCGTAGCGGTGCGCCGTGGCCTCGTCTCGCCGGAATCGGATGAAGGCGGCAGACCGCCGCAGGTTTTCCACCGGCCGTGTCAGCGCGATTGCAAAGCCCCGGCGGCTGCATTAAACTTGCCGGCATGAAGACAGTCGCAGCAAAAGCGGACACGGCCTGGCGCAAGTCGCGTCTCGCCGCGCGCCTGCTGCTCCGCAAGGAATCCCGCCCGCTGCGTCCGCACGAACAAGCCCTGGCCCGCCGCTTGAGCCAGGATGCCGAAGTGACGGACCGGCTGATTCAACAGGCGCTTTACTTTCTGGGCATCGGCCCGCGCAAACATGACTTCGACCAAAAATTGGTGGGCGGGAAAAATTGACTGGGCGACGCCTGCGGGCGAACTGCTCCAGAAATTTCTGGCCTCGCTGCCCAAGGATCGCCCGTTTCATCTGACGCTTTACGGCTCCGCGCCGCTCCAGCTCACCGTGGATCGCCAGTTGATGAGCGGCGATGTGGACTTGTTTTCCGACGACGATGAGGATTTGTCCGCGCTCGTCGCGGCGGCCAGGCTCGACAAGACCCACGGCGGATTTTACCTCGAACCGGGATTTGAATTGAGCTTCCGCACCAGCCCGCGCTGGCGGCAGCGGGCGGCCACCAGCCAGCGTGGCAACGTGACGCTCACCATTCCGCACCCGCTGGACATTCTCATCGGCAAGCTGGACCGGCTGGACGCGAAAGACTTGAAAGCGTTTCAACGCACCCGCGAACTCACCGGGCATCCGACCGCGGCAGAATTGAAACACGAGCTGCAAAACGCCGTGGATCTTTTCCGGCCCGCCTTTGACGACGATTCGCCGAACCGTTATCCCGAAAATACGCGGCGGCTGTGGCGGGAAATGTTTCAGGCGGAAATTGACATCCGGCGCGACATCATCGAACCGGCCAGCGCCCGCCGCCGGCTGGGCTACGGCGAGCTGCCGCCGGATTACAAACGGGTGCTGGGCCAGTGATCCATTGACCGCCCGCAACAACGTCGCGGCGTCTCGGCAGGTCACCGCCAGGAATTGCTGAAATAAAAAAGCGCGGGCCGAAGCCCGCGCTTTGAATTTGATCTTGTAGGAGACGACGTGAGGAGTCTCTAACTTCAACTTTTCCGGCGATCCATTTCCAGTTTGAGACTCGTCACCTCGTCTCCTACAAAAAACATCACACGTTGTAAGTGCTGCTGCTCGTCGTGCCGCCGCGGCCGGTCCAGTTGGTGTGGAAGAATTCGCCGCGCGGTTTGTCCACGCGTTCGTAGGTGTGCGCGCCGAAATAATCGCGTTGCGCCTGCAACAAATTCGCCGGCAACACGGCGCTGCGGTATTGATCGTAGAACGCCAGTGCGGTGCTGAACGCGGGAACGGGAATGCCTTTTTTTGCCGCCGTCGCGACGATGTTGCGCCAGCCTTTTTGCGAGCGCTTGATTTCGCCGCGGAAATAATCATCCAGCAGCAGATTCGTGAGCTTCGGATTATTATCGTAGGCTTCCTTGATCTTGCCGAGAAAACGCGAGCGGATGATGCAGCCACCGCGCCACATCAGCGCGATGCCGCCGTAATTCAGATGCCAGCCGTATTCCTTTGCCGCCGCCCGCATGAGCATGTAACCCTGCGCGTAGCTGACAATCTTCGAGGCGTAGAGCGCGCTCATGATGTCGGCAATGA
>JAYVCM010000261.1:0-13506 GCA_043749955.1 Limisphaerales bacterium
GCTGCTGCTCGCCGACGCCGAGCTGCTGCAATGGCTCGCGCGCTGGGGCCACACGAACCGGCTCGAAGCCGCGAACGGCCGCCCGCTCAACTTCCACGGCCACATCGTCGCGCTCACGCCGCATCTGGAGAACGGCGACAAGGAGCTTTCGTTCACGCACCGCATCGCCCTGCCTTGCGGCGAAGTCCATTCCGTCGCGGACGCAAAATTTTTCAACCGCCAGTCGCCCGTCGCGCTCGTGGGCAACGAATTTTTCCTCCTGCGCAACGCGCCGCCCGTCGGCGTGCTGAAATTTCTCGCGAACAAACCGTCCGTGCCGGTGCGGAAATTGAGCCATCGCCTGCTGCTGCACCTGCGCAAGACGCAGGTGAACCACGACGTGGACTGGGACCAGCTTTGCATCGCGCACGCGGCCTCGCCGCAGTTTGTTTTTGAGCTGCACGATGACACGGTGCAGTTGCGCCTGCTCGGAAAAAGCCTGCGCGACAAAAGCACCTGGGTCTGGAACGGCCACGAGTGGGCGCGTAGTGGCACGGGCGTCCCGCCCGTGCGTTCCGACAAGCCCCAACTAGAAACACACAGGCAAGATGCCGGTGCCACTACCAAACCGGAAATCCTCGACGACCCGCGCCTCGATCCCGCGATCCACTGGCTGCGCAAGCTCGACTGGTTCATGCAGGAACCCGGCTTGTGGATCGGCGACGCGAATGAAAATTTTCTCGGCGCGCTCGCCGAGGCGTGGGCGTCCAAACCCGTCGAGGCGGAATTTCTCGGCAACGCCTCGTTCCATCGTTTGTTCCTCACGCCGCGCCAGCTCAAGCCGCGCCTCGTCGTCAAGGGCAGCGGCATTGACTGGCTTTCCGTCTCCGCCGAGTGGGAAGCGGAAGGAATGAAATTGAGCAAGGCCGACCTGGACCGGCTCGCCGCCGCGACGAGCCGCTTCGTGAAACTGCCGAACGCCGGCTGGGTGGAACTCGACACGCGCGCCGTGCAGGGCGCGCACGAGGCGATGGCCGACATGGGCGTGGACGGACTCATCGCCGTGCCGCAAAGGGTCGGCCTCGAACACATCGCGCACCTGGATGAAGACGGATTACAGCGCTTCGCCGATTCGCCGGAAGCCAAGGCGTTGCGCGAACGCGTCCGCGATTTCAAAGGCGTTCCCGCCGCCGAACTGCCGAAGACGTTGCAGGCCGAACTGCGCCCGTATCAAAAAGACGGCTTCGATTTTCTCGCGCATCTCGTGCAGGTCCGGCTCGGCGGCATTCTCGCCGACGACATGGGCCTTGGCAAAACGTTGCAGACGCTGACGTGGCTCGCGTGGCTGAAAGAGCAGAACAAAAAAAATCCCAAGCCGTCGCTCGTCATCTGTCCCGCGTCGGTGCTGCACAACTGGCGGCGCGAAGCCGAGCGGTTCACGCCCGACATGAAAGTGCTGGTGCTGGAAAGCGGCGCGGCGCGGCACAATTTGCGCAAACAGATTCCGCAGCACGACATCATCGTGACGAACTACGCCCTGCTCCGCCGCGATCTGGAGGAGTTCCACAAGTTCGCTTTCCGCGCGGTGATTCTCGACGAGGCGCAGTTCATCAAAAATCCCGGCGCACAGGTCACGCAGTCGGTGAAGCAGTTGAAGTGCGAGAATAAAATCGCGCTCACCGGCACGCCGCTGGAAAACCGGCTGCTCGATTTGTGGAGCATTGTGGATTTCATCCAGCCCGGCTACCTGGGCAACCAGGAACATTTTCTCGACACCTACGAGCCGAAAGGCGGCGAAAACGCCGAGGCCGAACAACGCATCGCCCGCCGCCGCTTGTCCGCGAAATTGCGTCCGCTGCTGCTGCGCCGCTTGAAGAAACACGTCGCGAAAGATTTGCCCGACCGCATTGAGGAACGCCGCGATTGTCCGCTCGGCGAAGATCAGCGGAAACTTTATCTCGCGGAACTCCGCCGCAGCCGCGACCAGGTGATGAAGGCGGTCGAGACGCAGGGCTTGAACAAATCCAAGATGCACGTCCTCGCCGCGCTCACACGCTTGCGGCAGGTCTGCTGTCATCCGTCGCTGGTCGGCAACGACACCGCGTCGGGCAAAACGGAAACGCTTTTCGAACTGCTCGACCCGCTCATCGCCGACGGCCAGAAAGTTTTGGTCTTCTCACAGTTCGTGCAGATGCTGCAAATCCTCGAACGCGACTGCGCGGCGCGCAACATCCACACGCACATGCTCACCGGCCAGACGAAAGACCGGCAGCAGGTCGTGAACGATTTTCAAAAAGAAACCGGCGCGTGCGTCTTCCTGTTGAGCCTGCGCGCGGCGGGAACGGGATTGAATCTCACCAACGCCAGCTACGTCGTGCTTTACGATCCGTGGTGGAATCCGGCGGTCGAGGCGCAGGCTATTGACCGTTCGCACCGCATCGGCCAGACGCAGACGGTGAACGCCTACCGTCTCATCGCGCCCGGCACCGTCGAGGAAAAAATCTGGGAACTACAGCAAAGCAAGGCGCAGACAATCGCCGACGTGCTCGGCGAAGAAGGTTTCGCCCGCAGCCTCACGGCGACGGATCTGGAATATTTGTTCTCGGAGGATTGATTGCAGACATGAAATGAAGCATTAAAACTGGCCGGGCGAATATAAGCCGCGCGCCACCGCGCACAGTGGTTTAATGCACTTCTAGCCCACTCTGGCTTGGACATTCCACACCACTTTATCATGTATTGAATTTTATCGACTTCGTTTGCGGCAATTTCCGACTGGCTGCTTGCCCATCCGAAAAGGAATTCATAGGCTGGCGCATGATTATTCCGGTCGAAGCAATTTACGAATCTGGGAAGCTTACGCTTCAAAAGCCCTTGCCTCTGCCCGAAAATGCCGTCGTCACCGGATTGATTAAGTCGTCGCTTGGCATACATCAAGAGGATACGGCATGGCAAAAGATTCAATGCTTTGTGAATTCAGGACTATTTGAAGATTTGGACACCTTTGCAGCCACGAGTTCTCGACAATCGGCTACTTTCCCTACCGGCCAAATTGAACCATCATTCCCAAAGAAATCACCTGATTCGCTCGGCGAAAAGTTTGTTGAACTCTTGCAACGCCACAGACAGCTTGAAATTCAAGCTTTGCAGCTTCAGAGCGAGGTGGAATTTGCGCTTCGCATGATTCAGATGGAGCCGAGGCGCAATACGGTCGCAGATTTAGTTGCCAATAGACTGAACGAGGCACTCCAAAAGTTCAAAATTCAAAAGAATGCAAAAGAAGCTGGAGAGGACGGCGCAAAAGGTTAGTCATATTAACCCGGTGCGGACACAAGAATATAAATCCACCCTTTTGGCCCGCATCCAACGCGATCCGAAGTTTGCGACAGCGTTGTATGCCGAGGCCGTCAACGCGCTGCTCGAAGGCGAGACGGACGAAGGACTTTCCATGCTGCGCGACCTGGTTCATGCCGGCATCACTTTCAAGGAACTCTCCAAACAGACCGGCCTAGGCGAAAAAACCTTGCACCGCATGTTGAGCCGCCGTGGCAATCCAACCACTCGCAACCTTTTCACGGTCACGAAAGTGATCTGCGAAAATTTTGGCATCACGCCGCAATTCAAGTTTGCGACGTAAAGCCCGCAACCTCACCGCGACCGATTTGGAATATCTGTTTGCGGAAGACTAACTCCCGGAAATTGTGGAAGCCTTCTGATTTTTAAGAAAAACAATCAAAGCGATTCCCGCTCCAGCGAGCAAACCCAAAAAAATTCCAATCACAATTCCCCAAAAATAGTTCAGGACTTTATTTGGACGCACCGGAGTTTTCATGGCGTAAGCAGAATCAATTATCTGCGCTTGCAACTCGTCGCTGTTGGTGGCGACGTAACTCGTATAGGCCTTTGCAAGGCTGTTGGCGATTAATGCCGCATCATCTGGATTGTCATCGTAGATACCAATGGAAATAAGCGTCGTATCGGGAATGGGGCGTATGCTTGTTCTGCCTTTAAGAATTGTCGACGTCTCCCAAGTTTTTAATGTTTCACCATTAAAATATTTTTTACCCCACACCACATTCAAATTTAGATCGGCAACAACCCTTCTCAAAACCGCCTCTGAATTGATGACTTCTGATTCAGTTTTGGCCAAAGACGGGTCGTAATATCTTTTTTCTGACCGAGTCTGTTTGCCTTCCGCTGACTTGTATTTCACCTCAACACGAGCCGCGCTCGCGTAAGATTTTGGTGCAAGCGATGTGGTGACGACACTTATTCCAAAAACAAGCGTGAACACAAAAACAAACACCCAGAAAAAAATCCCAATCGGGAATCGCGCCCTGACAACCAGATTATCTTTCATTTTTGTGAGCCTATGCCGCTAAATTCTGCAATTCAATCTTCATCCACAATTTTCACCGCCCATTCAGGATACACCTTCGCGCCCATCGTTGCGCGCCAGAGGATACGGTTCAGCATGTCCTCCGGGCATTGGTCGGCTTTTTCCAGCGGCAATTTTGCGGATGCGATGGCGTCCTTGCGCAGTTGTGAATCTTTGATCTCACGCGCCGGTTTGTTCATCTCGTCCAGCGGCACGTTATTCGTCACGGCATCATACGCGGCGAAGTCCGGGTTGTTGGTGAAGCAGTCGAACATCGGCGTGGCGGTGGCGTCGAACTGGTTCATCGGCGGCAGGCCGAGCATCAGCTCCATCGTGCGCAGCAAACTGGTCTGGTTGTATTGCGTGCCGACGACCGCGCCGCGTTTCGTGAACGGGCTGATGACGTAGGCCGTGGTGCGGTAGCCGCTGACGTGGTCCCAGCCGTTCTGCGGATCGTCCTCGATGGCGAAGATGCAGGTGTCCTTCCAAAATTTGCTGTGGCTCACGGCCTCGACGATCTGCCCGAAGGCGAGGTCGTTGTCCGCGACCTGCGCGCGCGGCGTCGGCGAATTGGTTTTCGTCCCGCTGGTGTGGTCGTTCGGGAGCCAGATGATTGTGAGCGCGGGCAGATTGTCCAGCTTCTCAAACTCCTTCAGCCGCCGGATGAATTTCGCGGCGCGCAGAACATCCGGCACGTCGAGATCCCAGCTCGCCCAGTCCTTTTCGATGAACGGCCCCAGTGCGGCGATGTCCGGTTCACAAGCGTATGCAATCTCATGCGCGCCGTGCGTGAAATCGCGGTAGCAGTCGAGAAAACCGATTTTCTTTGTGACCGTGGGATTTTGCCAGCGCTTCGTGGACGTGCAGAATTCGCCGAAGTCGCGGACGGTTTTGCCGTGGGCGAGCGCGTTGTCCCAGATGAAACCGGCGGACGAATACGCCAGCGCGTCGCGCCCGTTCTCGCCGAAACCGCCGCACGGATAACTCCGCGCCCAGCCGGCGAACCCGCGCTCCACATAATCCGTGGCGATGCCGCTGTCGGTCCAGTTGTGTCCGTCCGCGCTCAAGACGCCGGAGCAGTAGGTGTTGTCGAGCAGCGCAAATTCGCGGACGAGCCGGTGCTGGTTCGGCGTCACGCGCTCGCCGAAATTGCAGAGCGCCGGGTCGCCGTTGCCCGCCGTCACGTCGCCGAGAATCTGGTCGTAGGTGCGGTTCTCCTTGATGATGTAGAGGACGTGCTTGAACACGCCTGGCTCACCAGCGCGCTCCGGCACCGGCACTGGCGCGCGGCCCGGACGCGCGGGCAGCCTGGCCTGTGCGAGCAAGGGATAACGCAGATTCGCCAGCGCCTGCTGCGTGAACGCGGCCAGCTCGCTTTTCGAGGGCACGCGAATCAGCGAGAGCGAGCCGTCGTGTTGTTTCGTGTTGAAGCCAAAACCCGCCGCGCCCAGCTTGGCCTTCTCCGTTTTCGTGCCGATGCCCTTGAGGTTGGCCACGCAGATTTTTTTGCCGCGTGCATCAAACACCAGCGCGCTGGGAAACCAGCCGGCGGGAACCAGGCCGAGCAGCTTCGTTTCGCGCGGCGCGAATTGAAACACGGCGACGGCATTCTGCGAACCGTTGGCGCAATAGAGAATTTTTCCGGACGCATCGAATGTCAGCGCGTTCGGCTGTGCGCCAAAAAGGTCGCCGGGATTTTGCCGCGCGGTGACGGTCTCCACGACTTCATCGCTGCGCGTGTCAATGACGCTCAACGTGTCGCTGCCCGCGCTGGCCACGACGAGCCAGCGGCCGTTCGGCGACAACGCGAGCGCGCAGGCGTGCGGGCCGATGACGATCTGTTTTTGCGTGGCGGCAGGCATCTTGCCTGCCGTAGCGGGCGGCATCCTGCCGCCCGGACCGGCATCGAAGGCTGGATGCACTCCGGAAATTATTTCGCGCCCGGAGCCATCGGCGTTTTTCCCGCCGGGCTGGAAGCCCGGCTCTACGGCAGGCAGGATGCCTGCCGCTACATCGCCTTGCGCCAGATCAATCACGCTGACCGAGCCTTCGCTGGCGATGCTGCGCGCATCCACACGAACGCGCGTGCCCTGGCCCGCCGGCCCGGTCACGCTGCCCGCGTCGGGCCGGCGTCCGCCCCAGTTGCTGACGTAAACTTTGTGCCCGACGAGAACGACATCGAACGGCGCGACGCCGACGTTCCAGATGCGCAACATTTTTCCCGTGGCCGCTTCGAGTTCAAGCAGCCGGTTGGAAAGATTCAGCGCGACGTAAAGTTTTTTGCCGTCGGTGGAGACCGCGAGGCCGGCGGGAATGTCATTGGTGCGTTTCGCCAGATTGGCCGGCGGCAAGGCGATGGAGAAGGACGGCGAAATGGTTTTGTCGCGCGCGACGCTGAAGACCTTGAGGTCGCCGGTGACGTTCGCGAGGTAAATCCGCGAACCGTCGGGTGAAAATTTCAGGCCCGTGTAGCTCATCTGCGCCTTCTCGTCCGCATCCAGGATGGCATCCACGACGGGTTGTGGTTCCAAAACTTTTCCCGAGGGCAGCGCCACCTGCTGGAGAATTTTTCCAGTGGCCACCTCGACCGCGACGAGTTCGTGCGTGAGGCCGGCGGTGACGAGCATTTTTCCATCCGGACTCAAGGCCAGCGCCTGCGGCCGCAGGCCGGGCAGCTCGGTCTGCAAGCCGGCGGGCGCGACGATCTGATTGACCGGCGTGATGAGCGCGTCGCCGTCACGTCCGACCGGCGCGGTGGTGGCGGGAAAATCATCCGCGAAAATTTGGAGCGCGCTGAAACCGGCCAGCGCCATCAGGCCGCAGCGGATGAAATAATTCCTTTTCATTGCGTCCGATAATGAAGGTGAGACGCCGTGCAGGGCAAGCCGCGTTACAGCGAAATTAGACGTTGTTCCAGTAGTGGCACGGGCGTCCCGCCCGTGCGTTCCAGTTGAAGCAATCCCGGGCCGGTGCTGAAACACACGGGCGAGACGCCCGTGCCACTAGGATTTCCGTTGGCAGTTTTCGATTTGTTGACTAGGGTGAGGTTGAACCGGCGTTCCGCTCCTCCTCGCGGTGTCTGTTCTCAAACAAGTGAAAGTCTATTTTTGCCTGATCGCCCTCCTGGCCGGATTGTCGCTGCGCGCGCAGACGCCGGTCTGGACGCAGTTTCCCAATTCGCCCGTCGGCGGCGGAAATTTTCGCAATGACGACATCTGTTTCGTTGACCTCACCAACGGCTGGAGCGCGCGTGGCCGGGACGGGATTTATCGCACCACCAATTGCGGCCAGAGCTGGTTTTCGGTCACTCCTAATCTGGTTACCAATGTGGCGCATTTCCGCTCCATCGGTTTTGCTTCACCCACCCGCGGCTGGGCCGGCAATCTGGGCACCAATTCATACGATGGAAATGTCACCGACACCAACCTGCTTTACCAAACTTTCAATGGCGGCCAGACCTGGAGCGTGGTGGCGGGCTTGAACGACACCGGCATGAAGGGTTTTTGCGCGATGCACATCATGGATGCACAGCACATCTACGGTGTCGGCCGGGTGCGTGGCCCGGCTTATTTTGTGAAGTCCGAAGATGGCGGCAGCACCTGGTTGGTGACCAACTTGACCGCCGCCGGCGTGATGGGCGGGCTGATGGACGTTTATTTCATGAACACGAACCTGGGCTTCGCCGTCGGCATGGATACCAATTCTTATTATTCGCCGCCCTATTTCGGCAGCATCGCGCGCACCACGAACGGCGGACTGAACTGGCAGGTGATGGCCAGCGTCAAGGTCACCAACAGTTATTTTTGGAAGATGTCCTGGCCGACCACCAACATCGGCTACGTCTCGCTCCAGCAGAATAATTCCTACAGCTCGTTTGTTTTCTACAAAACCACTGACGGCGGGCAGACGTGGGTTTCCAACGGCATTCCGCTTTCCGCCATCGGTTCGCCTTCATCGTTTGAATTGCAGGGCATCGGCTTTGTCAGCACCAACGAAGGCTGGCTGGGCGGCGGTTCGCTGGCGGCGCCCTACAACATGATCCACACCACCGACGGCGGACTGACGTGGACGCCGATGGGCTATGTGAACGCAAATAATCTGAACCGCTTTCGTTTTGCGAGTCCGACGCTCGGCTATTTGTCCGGCATCAAGCTGCACGTTTTTCACATCCCGCTGTCCGCAATAATTTCGCCGACGAGCACGAACATTGCCCCGGGCGCGGACATGACATTCACCTCGACCACTTACGGCACGCCACCGATGCAATTTCAATGGCAGCTCAATGGCACGAATCTTCCCAACGCGACGAACAATTTTCTTTTGCTCACCAACGTCGGCGCGGGCAACCTCGGTCCGGGCAATGTCGGCAATTACGATCTCGTGCTCTCCGATTTCAGCGGCAGCATCACCAGCACCGTCGCGCCGCTCACGGTGATCGGCTTTCCCGTCGCGCCCGGCATCATCGTGCCGCCGCAGAGCCTCGTCGTCGGCAAAGGCTCGAACGCCACGTTCACCGTCACCGCCGACGGCACCGCGCCCTTCAGCTATCAATGGTTTTTCAACAGCACGAACATTTTCGGCGCGACGAATGTTTCCTTCACGCGAACGAACGTGCAGACCACGAACACCGGAAATTATTTTGTCGTCGTCACCAATGTCGCCGGCAGTGTCACAAGTTCCGTCGCCGTGCTCGCCTTGAGTTTCCTCGACGACTTCGACAGCTATTCGGTTCCCAGCGTCTTGACGAATCCCGCCACAACGAACGGCTACAAAATCTTTTTCGGCGCGGCGTCTGGCGGCTACGACTTCAAGGCCGTCTTCGGTTTCGATTATTCCACCGTGACTTTTCCCACGAACATCCCGTCCGCTCCGCACTCCGCCGGCGGCACCACGAAGGGACTTTACCTCACCGTGAACAAATCCGACGCGACCGCCGCGTTCACTGCGATCAATCTCTATCCCGTCGGGCTGAACTACACGAACAACTTCGCGCTCAAGTTTGACCTGTGGATGAACTGGGGCACGGTCAACAGCACCGAGCACGCGCTCTTCGGTTTGAACTGCTCCGGCAACTGGACGAACCGCGTCGCGCAAAACACGAGCGACGGCATCTGGTTTGCGATGGACGGCGACGGCGGGTCGGGTGCGGCTTCCACCAGCGCGCGCGACTATTCCGTTTTCCACGGCGGCGGCAGCGGCACCGCGCCCGTGCTGACGACCAGCGGCTTCGGCCCCACCGCGCCGCTTGGCGCGAATTTCGACAATGCCGATGCGGGTTTTGTGAATTTGTTCCCGTCGTTGACCTTCACCAACATCGGGGCCACGCCGGCCGGCTCATCGGCGATGCGCTGGCTGAACGTCGAGGTGCGGCAGGAAAATAACCTCATCACCTGGCTGTTGAACAACATCGCCGTCGCGCAGTTCACCAACACCTTCGGCTACACCGGCGGCAATATTTTGATCGGCTACAACGACACGTTCAGTTCCATCGGCGACACGAACAATTTTGCCATCATTGACAACGTGCGCGTGGAGGGGATTGTGTATGCGCCGGTGAAAATTGTTTCGCCGCAGATCGCCGGCACGAATTTCATTTTCAGTTTCGGCACTGATGCCTACGAAAGCTACACCGTGCAGTGGACGACGAGCCTCGCTTCGGGAAATTGGACGACGCTCACAAACTTTTACGCGAACGGCGCGACGAATACGCAGATAATTCCGCTGCCGGCAAATAATTTTCCCGCACAGTTCTTTCGCGTGACCCGTCCTTGACCCGGATTTCAATCGGTCAGGCAACCGAAGGGTCCAGCCGTTTGTCCGTCACCAAATACTTACGGACGTAATCCACCACGGCGTTTTCCAGCGAGGTGACTGGGGTGTTGTAGCCCGCGCCGTGCAGCCGCATCAGGTTGGCCTGCGTGAAATACTGGTATTTGTCGCGGATGGCCTCCGGCATCTCGATGAACTTGATGGACGGCTTCTTTTTCGTCGCGATGAAAACGGCGTTCGCCAGGTCAATCCACGAACGCGCCGAGCCGCTGCCGATGTTGAACAGTCCACTGGCCTTCGGCGTCGCCGCGAGATGCAGCGTCATCGCCACGCAGTCCTTGACGTAAAGGAAATCGCGCTTCTGCTCGCCATGCTTGTAATCCGGACGGTAGCTCTTGAACAATTTGATGACGCCTTCGCCCTGCACCTGCGCGAAACTCTTGTGAACCAGCGAGCGCATGTCGCTCTTGTGATCTTCGTTCGGGCCGAAGACGTTGAAATATTTCAGGCCGACAATTTTGTTGAGGAACCCGGCGCGCTTGGCGTGCAGGTCGAACAGATGCTTCGAGTAGCCATACATGTTCAGCGGGCGCAGCGTGTCGAGTTTCGTCTCGTCGTCTTCCATGCCCGCCGAGCCGTCGCCGTAAGTCGCGGCGGACGACGCATAGACAAACCGCGTCTTGTTCGCCAGCGACCACACGGCGAGGTCTTTGGTGAACTCGTAATTGTTTTTGATGAGATACGTCGCGTCCTTCTCGGTCGTGGCCGAACAAGCGCCAAGGTGCAGCACCAGGTCAAATTTCCCCAGCGCGCCGCTTTGCAACCGTGGCAGCAGGTCGGCGGCCTCGACGTAATCGGCGAAGCGCAACGGCGTGAGGTTGCGCCATTTTTCATTCGTGCCGAGGAGGTCGCAGACAACGATGTTGTCGCAGCCGCGCCGGTTCAGCGCCCAGACCAGCGCGCTGCCAATAAAGCCCGCGCCGCCGGTGACGAGGACGCGCGCTTCGGAGAAATCATTTGGTTTCATGTTCAAAAAAACTTCAATTTTGCGGCGGCGGGTTTTGCGCCAGATGCTTTTCCAGCCGCGTGATGAGCGGCGGCAAATCGCGTTGCACCGTTTCCCAAACCACATCCAAGTCCACGTCGTCATAGTCGTGGATCAGGATGTTCCGCATGGCCGTGACGAGCCGCCACGGGATTTCCGGGAAAATATTTTTGGCGGCGGGAGAAAGCCGTCGCGCCGCCTCGCCGATGATCTCAAGCTTGCGGTTCACCGCCTCGTATTTTTCCTCGTTGGCCTTGAAGGCTTCGAGGGAAACGCCGTCCGTGAACCGGCGCACGGCTTTGGCGGCTTCGAGGATGTCCTCCAGATAGGCGTCATCCTTCCGCATAAATCGGGGTGGCCGTTGAGAGGATGGAATGTTTGCGATAGCGGTTGCGGCTGCGCTCCACGGCGCGGCGGCTCACCAGATCAACCGGCCGGCCAAACATTTTTGCAAGCTGCTCCTGCATTTCCGCCCAGTCAAGGAGCGTCGGGCGCGCGTCGCTGTGCAGCGTGGCGAGCAAATCCACATCGCTGGAATCGCGGAAATTTTCATTGAGCGCCGAGCCAAACAATTCCAACCGCGCAATGCCCCGTTCGTGGCAGAACCGGCCGAGCTTCTCGCGATTGAATTGCAGCTTCACGCTGAAACCATAGCACTTCCGCGCAAACGGCTTCAAGTTTTGTTTGCCTTACCAGCCGAGGACGTGGGCGAAAATCAGCGGCGCGACAATCGTCGCATCCGATTCGATGATGAATTTCGGCGTCTTCACCCCGAGCTTGCCCCAGGTGATTTTTTCGTTCGGCACCGCGCCGGAATAGCTGCCGTAGCTCGTGGTCGAATCGCTGATCTGGCAGAAGTAGCCCCAGAGCGGCACGCTGGTGCGCAGCAAATCCTGATGCAGCATCGGCACCACGCAGATCGGGAAGTCGCCGGAAATGCCGCCGCCAATCTGGAACATGCCAATGGTGCTCTTCTTCGTGGCGTTGCGGGTGTAGAACTCCGCGAGCCACGTCATGTATTCAATGCCGGTGCGGACGGTGTGGACGTTCTTGATCTCGCCACGGATGACGGCGGCGGCATACATGTTGCCAAGCGTGGCGTCTTCCCAGCCGGGCACGACGATGGGCAGATTCTTCTTCGCGGCGGCGAGCATCCAGGAATCTTTCGGGTCAATCTGGTAATACTTCTCGTATTTGCCGCTCAACAGAACCTTGTAAAAAAATTCGTGCGGGAAGTAACGTTCACCTTTTTTGTCGGCGTCGGTCCAGACTTCGAGCATGGCTTTTTCCATGCGGCGCATGGCTTCGCCTTCGGGAATGCAGGTGTCCGTCACGCGGTTCATGTGGCGTTCGAGCAGCTTCTGTTCGTCCTCCGCCGTCAGCGAGCGGTAGCCAGGAACGCGTTCGTAGTAGTCATGCGCCACGAGATTGAAGACGTCCTCCTCCAGGTTCGCGCCGGTGCAGGTGATGAGCTGCACCTTGTCCTGGCGGATCATCTCGGCGAGCGAGAGACCGAGTTCGGCGGTGCTCATCGCGCCGCCGAGTGTGATCATCATCTTGCCGCCCGCGTCGAGATGCGCGACATAGCCTTTGGCGGCGTCCACGAGCGCTGCGGCGTTGAAGTGGCGATAGTGATGCTGGATGAAACGGGAGACGGGGCCGTCGGTGAGTGGGGTCTGCTTTTTTTTGGCCATGTTTTTTAAAAATTATTCCCGCAAACGATACGCGACCGGACGTGAAATCCAATCTCAAATTAACCCGAAGTTGAATTTCGGCGGGGGCGCGGCGCCCCGCTTCCACTGAACCCGAACTCCGAACTGAGATGCGCCGCCGAGGTAGGGCAGGCTTACAGCCTGCCGGTTCACGGGGCTTACCAGCCCCGTGTCTCTGCACTGCACTCGGACACTTTTCTCAGCCGTGGAACCGGCGGCTGGTAAGCCGCCGGAATCCCGCTCCGAGCGGGACTGGTAAGCCTGCCCTACTGCCCTTGGCCATGCTTCTGCAAAGTCTATTTCGGCGTTCGGGCTGAAAACAGCAGCGGGCTTTCTTGAAAGCGACCAGCCGCTTGAACCCCGGCAGACTTGGTCGCAGCAAATTCCTCCAATGCCAGCCGGGTGTTTTTAGCCGCTTGACGGTTCTTGAATTGTGATACAAAATTAAATCACAATGAAAACAGCGACCATCCGGGATTTGCGTTACGATTTTTCGCGCGTCGAGGCGTGGATTCGCAACGGCAACGAAATCGAAGTCACCAAGCACGGGAGGCCCATCGCCCGCATCACGCCCTTGCCCAAGCCTGCCGCGCACAAACTCGTCAAGCCCGACATCATGGCGC
>JAYVCM010000262.1:0-9731 GCA_043749955.1 Limisphaerales bacterium
ACGCCGCGTTGCCGCTCGGAACCAACGTCGTCGTCATCACCGTGGCCGATGCGTCGGCCAACAAAGCATTCTCGACCAACCGCATCGTCGTGCGCGACCAGACGCCGCCGCTCCTCGCGCTGAACGGAAACAATCCGCTCACCAACGAACTCGGCGCGGCGTTCACCGATCCCGGCGTGACGGCCAGCGATGCGTGTTCGGGAATTGTTACCGTGACGACCAACGGGACGGTGAATGTCGGCGTCACCGGGACGAACGCGCTGACCTACACCGCCACCGACGGCCACGGCAACACCAACGCCGCCACGCGCACCGTGGTGGTGCGCGACACCACGCCACCGGTGATTTCGTGGAGCTTCACGAACCTTGTGTTCGCGGCAAATTCCAACTGCCTCGCGCTGATGACCAACGTGACCGGAACCAATTTTATTCTGGCAACGGATTTGTCCGGCGCGCTGACCATCACACAAAGCCCGACGAACAACGCGAGTTTGCCGCTCGGCACCAATGTGGTCGTCATCACCGTGGCCGATGCGTCGGCCAACAAATCGTTCTCGACCAATCGCATCGTCGTGCGCGACCAGACGCCGCCGCTCCTCGCGCTGAACGGCAGCACTCCGCTTACCAACGAACTCGGCGCGGCGTTCACCGATCCCGGCGTGACCTCCAGCGATGGGTGTTCGGGAATTGTTACCGTGACGACCAACGGGACGGTGAATGTCGGCGTCACCGGCACGAACACGCTGACCTACACCGCGACCGACGCCAGCGGCAACACCAACGCCGTGACGCGCAACGTCATTGTGCGCGACACCACGCCGCCGGTGATTTCGTGGAGCTTCACCAATTTCGTTTTGGTCGCGGACACGAATTGCAGCGCGGTCATGCCGGACGTCACCGGAACCAATTTTATTCTGGCAACGGATTTGTCCGGCGCGCTGACCCTCACGCAAAGCCCGACGAACAACGCGATTTTGCCGCTTGGAACCAACCTCGTGGTCATCACCGTCAAAGATGCGTCGGGCAACACCGCGTTTTCGACCAACAGAATTTTTGTTGTGGATCAAACCCCGCCGGCCATCACCTTGAACGGCGGCAGCTCGCTGTTCAGCGAACTTGGACAAGCCTTCGCTGATCCCGGCGCAACCGCCAACGACTTTTGCGCGGGAGCGGTGGCGGTCGTGGCCAGCGGTTCGGTGAACACCAACGCAGTCGGCACGAACACGCTGACCTACACCGCCACCGACGGCAACGGCAACACCAACTCCGCCACACGCATCGTCATCGTCCGCGACACCACGCCGCCGGCCATTTTGTGGAGCTTCACGAATCTGGTGTTGGCGGCGGACACAAATTGCAGCGCGGCGATGCCCGACGTGACCGGAACCAATTTTATTCTGGCCACCGATTTGTCCGGGCCGCTGACGATTTCTCAAACCCCGACGAATGGCACGGTTTTATTGATTGGAACGAACGTGGTCGTTGTCGCCGTGTCGGACATTTTCAGCAACACCGCTTTTTCGACGAACACGATTGTCGTCCAGGATCAAACGCCGCCGGTGATTTCGAGCCAGCCGCAAAGCCAGACGAACCTCGCCGGCACGACCGCGAATTTCAGCGCCGCCGCGACCGCCTGCACGCCGCTTGCTTACCAATGGTTTTTCAACAGCGCCGTCCTGACCAGCCAGACGAACAGCACGTTGACGCTGGTTTCCGTCAGCCCCACGAATGTCGGAAATTATTCCTTGGTTCTCACCGCGTCCGGCGGTTCCACCACCAGCGCCGTCGCCACGCTCACGGTGAATTTATTTTCAACCGCCGTCACGCTCGCCTCGTCCGAAAATCCATCCGGCTTCAACGACGCGGTAAATTTTACCGCCGTTGTCACGCCGACGAACCTCGCCGGTTCCATCCAGTTTTTCACCAACGGCGCGGTTTTTGATTTGGCAGCGCTCGTGGCCGGACAGGCCGTCAGCACCGGCCTGGCTACGCTGCCGCGCGGCACAAATCTGATCACCGCCATCTATTCCGGCGACGCGAACGATTTGCCGGCGACCAATCTGCTGCTGCAAATCGTCACGAATCATCCGCCGGTGGCGGCTTCGGCCGTTTACACCAACACCCCCGGCTTCAACTTGAGCATCGCCCTCGCCGGGCTGGCCACGAACTGGAACGATGTGGACGGCGACGCGGTTTCGCTGGCCGGGGTCGGCGTCAGCACCAACGGAATCACGCTGACCAACACCGGCACCGCGCTGGACTATTTCAATTCCAACAACGTCGCCGACCTCTTCATCTGCACCATCAGCGACGGCTTTGGCGGCACGAATTTCCAGACCGTCACGATTGTCCATTACACACCACCCGATCCGACACCGCTCATCGCCAGCGTGGTCGTCAATGCCGACGGCAGCTTCACGCTGAACCTCGGCGGCGCCTCCGGCTACACCTACATTTTGGAAGCGACGACGAATTTATCGCCAGCCGTCAACTGGCAGCCCGTCGCCACGAACGTGACCGGCACCAACGGCGTCTGGCAGTTCAACGACACGTCGGCCACCAATTTCCCGCAGCAATTCTACCGGCTCAAACTGGTGCCATAATTCTTGGTGATGGTGGCCAGGGTTTGGAGTTCCGCCTTCAGGCGGTTCGGGCCGCGTAAACGCGGAACTCCAAACTGGAGCAATAATTCCTGGTGTCCAGGATTTGGAACGCCGAGCACCGTCTCGGCCAGTTGGGATCAGCCCTCCAACGAGCCGAGACGGTGCTCGGCGCTCCGGCCAGCCGCCAAACTTGCCCGTCCCGGCAAATTCAGTAGCATGGCCGCGTGCGTGAATTCCTCCAGCGCGTCGAAAACGAAATCGAGTCCCGCCGTCTGCTGGCGCGCGGAAATAAAACTCTCGTCGCCGTCTCCGGCGGCGCGGATTCGCTGGTCTTGCTCCACGTTTTGAATTCCCTCGCTGGAAAAAATCGCTGGGAAATCTCCGTCGCGCACTTCAACCACCGGCTGCGCGGGCGCGCCAGCGACGCGGATGCAAAACTGGTCCGGCAGACGGCGGCAAAACTGCGGCTGAAATTTTTCGGCGGCGGCGCAGGCGTGAAATCATTCGCCGCGCAGTCGAAAATCTCCGTGGAGATGGCCGCGCGCAAACTGCGCCATGAATTTTTTGCCAGTGTGGCGCGTGCGCAGAAGATTTCCGTCGTCGCGCTGGCGCATCATGCGGACGATCAGGTGGAGCTTTTCTTTTTGCGGCTCCTGCGCGGTGCGGGCGGCGAAGGCCTGGCCGGGATGAAATGGCTTTCGCCTTCGCCCGCCGACAAGAAAATCGCGCTGGTCCGTCCGCTGCTCGGCTGCACAAAAGCCGAACTGCTGGAATTCGCGCGCGAAAACAAAATCCGTTTCCGCGACGACGCGACAAATTTTTCCACGGACTTTCTCCGCAACCGCATCCGCAACGAACTGCTGCCGCTGCTCCAGAAAAATTACCAGCCCGGCCTGGCGAAGACGGTTTTGCGCCTGATGGAGATCACCGGTGCGGAAGCGGAATTTGTCAGTGAAGCCGCGCGGCAATGGCTGAAAAATCTTTGTAGCAGCCGAGGTGACGAGGCTCAAAACAAAAGCGGCCGGCGGAAGGCGGCCGGCGTGAAAAAATTAGAGACTCCTCACGTCGTCTCCTACAGTTTTGAAAATCTGGCCGTCGCGGTGCAGCGGAAAGTTTTGCAGTGGCAACTGACGGAGCGCGGCGTGGTCTCCGACTTTAAATTGATTGACCAGCTTCGCCAGGTGCCGGGGAAATTTGTGAGCGTCGGCGCCGGTCTGTCTGTCGCGCGCGACGCGGCGGGCGGGGTGGATCTGCGCCACGAGCTTGCGTCGGCGTTTAAGCCGGACGAATTAAAATTCAATCTGGCTGGCCGGGCAGGGGAGGTTCTTTTCGGCGGCAGAACCATTGATTGGGAAATCCGTGCGCAGAAAAAATTCCGGCTGCCGCTGAAAAAATCCGGCGTGGAAGTTTTCGACGCGGACACCATCGGCGGCGAAATCATCTTGCGCCACTGGAGGGCGGGCGACCGATTTCAGCCGATCGGCTTGAAGTCGCCGGTGAAGCTGCAGGATTTGTTTGTGAACGCCAAAATCCCGGCGGCGCGGCGGCGGGAACTGGTTTTGGCGGCAACGGCAACGGGTGAAATTTTCTGGGTGGAGGGTTTGCGGATTGGCGAACGGTTCAAGCTGACCCCGCAGACGCGGCGGCAGTTGGTCTGGCATTGGTAGTGGCACGGGCGTCTCGCCCGTGAGCTCCTGATTGGCGCAAGCCATCGCTTCGTCTGAAACACACGGGCGGGACGCCCGTGCCACTACCCAGCCGGGTAAAATTTCAGCATTGCGGGAGGAAAAGTTTTCGGTATGCTGGCCATCCGTTTTTACTGAACCATTCAACCGAAAATAATTTATGTCACAGCATCGCAGCCTGCGCGCGGCGTCCACCCTCGGTGGCAAGCGCAATGTCCTCAAGCGTTTTGAACGCACGGAACTCCTCAAGAAACGCGGCCAGTGGAAGGCCGGCGACCGCATCACCGGCCTCCGCAAGACCAAGCCGGACGCGTGAACAATGCGGAATTCGGAGGGCGGAGTGCGGAATAAAAAGCCGCCGGTTGTCTGATTCCGCAGTCCGCACTCCGCGCTCCGCATTTTGAACGTTCGCCTCCAAAAATTTCTCGCCGACGCCGGTGTGGCTTCACGCCGGGCCGGCGAGCAGTTTATTTTGGCGGGCCGCGTGGCGGTGAACGGCTCGGTGGTCCGCCTGCTGGGAACGAAGGTGGATCCGGCGCGCGATCAGGTTTCCGTGGATGGCAAGCCGGTGCGCGAGAAACGGAAGATTTACGCCGCGCTGCACAAGCCCGTGGGCTGCGTGTGTTCGCGCAAGGATGAACTGGGTCGTCCGACGATCTACGCCCTGATGCCGAAGGAGTGGGAAACGGCCAATTCAGTGGGGCGTCTGGATTACCACAGCGAAGGGTTGATTTTTATCACGAATGATGGACAATTCGCCCTGCGCCTGACGCATCCGCGCTACGGCATCCGCAAAAAATATGTGGTGACGGTGGAAGGGCTGGTGACCGGGGCGATGACGCGGCAGTTCACGCAGGGGATTTTTGACAAGGGCGAGAAGTTGAAGGCGCTGTCGGCGCATATCATTTCCGCCACGCGCGCCAAGAGCATCGTGGAACTGGAACTGGGCGAAGGCAAGAACCGCGAGATCCGCCGGTTGTTTGAATCGCAGAATTTGACGGTGAAAAAATTGCAGCGGGTGCAGATCGGGAAAATCAAGCTGGGTGAACTGAAGGTTGGAAAATGGCGGACGTTGTCGGAAGCGGAAATTAAAACTTTAATCTCGGACTTATGAAAAAGAACTGCTGGTTGATTTTGGGCGTGATGGTTGCCGTGAGCGCGACCGCGCAAACTTCTACGAATTCCCTGCCGCCAATCCCGCCGCCTGCGATCGGCGCGGCGATGAGCGCGCCCGCGCCGGTTCCGGCCGTGGTGAAGCCCGCCGCGCCGGTGACCAAAGCCGCGCCCGCGAAAAAACCGGTGGTCAAGCCGAGGAAGAAAGTTGCCGCCAAGGCCGCGCCGAAAAAAATCACCTTCACCGAGGCGTCCGCGTCTTTGGCGCCCGGGCCGGCGGAAGTGTGCGTGAGCAATTTGAATGTCCGCGGCCAGGCCGGTCTCAAGGGCGAAGTCGTGGCGCACGTCCAGAAGGGCGAGACCGTGACGGTCTTGAGCCAGATCACGCTCGACAAGCACACGGCCGACGAGCCGGCGCAGTGGGCGAAGATTGCGCTGCCCGCGAGCGTGGGCGTCTGGGTGCGCACGTCCTACATTGATGCGACGACCAAGACCGTGACGCCGAAGAAATTGAATTTGCGCGCCGGGCCGGGTGAAAATTACAGCGTGCTGGGCGTCGTTGAAAAGGGGACTGCCGTCACTGAATCCGGTGCCAAGGGCGAGTGGACCAAGATTGAAGCGCCGGCCAGTTCCTACGCGTTTATCGCCGCGATGTATTTGAAACAGGTGTCCTCGGGCAACGTCCCGGTGAATCCTCCGGCTTCCTCGGAAACGCCGTCCATCCCGTCGGTGCCGACCACCGTGACGGAGGTGCCGATTGTGGCGCTGGCCCCGACCACCACGCCCGCCGGGCCGGAAATGAATCTCGCGCTGCCGCCGGTGGTGAATCCGCAGGTGATCATCCAGACCAACATCATCGTCATGGTGGAGACCAACGTCCCGCCGCCGCCGCCGCGCATCGTCACGCACGAAGGCACCGTCCGTTCCTCGGTCAGCCCGGTGGCCCCGACGTATTACGAGCTTTACGATCCGGCTTCGGGCACCGCCATCAATTATCTTTTCTCGACGACGACCAATCTGAACCTCGCCCGCTACAGCGGTATGCACATCAATGTCACCGGCGAAGAAGGTTTGGACGCGCGCTGGCATGATACGCCGGTGCTGACGGTCCAGAAGATTTATGTTCTCTCGGCCAACGCCCCGGCCCCGGCGCCCGTCGCGGCGACCGCCGACAAGTCGAAGAAGTCGAAGCCGTGGTATCATCTCTGGCTGTGGTGAACAACCTCATTGACGGACGCGCCATCGCCGCGCAGATCCTCGGCGAACTGGCGGCGCGCGTGGCGGCGCTGAAAATTCGCGGCGTGATTCCCGGCCTCGCGTTTGTGCGCGTCGGCGAAGACCCGGCCTCCAAGGTTTACGTCGGTCGCAAGGAAAAAGCCTGCGCCGACCTTGGCCTCTTTTCCGAAACGCAAATTCTGCCGGAGAAAACTTCCGAGGCCGAACTGCTCGCGCTCATCGCCAGATTAAATTCCGACCGACGGGTGCATGGAATTCTCGTGCAGGCTCCGTTGCCGAAACCAATCCGCGAGCCCGTTATTTTCTCCAGCGTCGTGCCGGAAAAAGACGTGGACGGTTTTCATCCGGTGAATGTTGGCAAGCTGATGCTCGGCGACGCGACGGGGTTTCATCCCTGCACGCCCGCCGGCATCATTGAATTGCTTGTTCGCTCCGGTGTGAAGACGGACGGCGCGGAGGTCGTGGTGCTTGGTCGCGGCAACATCGTCGGCAAGCCGATGGCCGCGATGCTCTGCCAGAAAGGCCCGGGCGCGAACAGCACGGTCACTATTTGCCATTCCGCGACTCTCGACGTCAAAGCCCATTGCCGCCGCGCGGACATCATCATCGCTGCGATCGGCGTGGCGGAATTTGTGAAGGCGGACATGGTCAAGCCCGGCGCTGTCGTCATTGACGTGGGTGTGAACCGTGTGCCCGACGCGAATTCCAAGACTGGAACCAAACTGGTCGGCGATGTGGATTTCAAAAACATCCAGCCCATCGCCGGAAAAATCACGCCGAACCCCGGCGGCGTCGGCCCGATGACGATTGCCATGCTGATGCAGAACACTGTTCGTGCCGCAGAAAAAACTCTCAACTAAGAACTCTCAAACACCAACTTTATGCAAGCCACCCGAATTCTCCCCGATCTCCAATGCTCGCTCGTCTGCGAGGAAGTCCGCCAGGAAGCCAATGGAAATCTGTTTCTCATCGGCGTCGTGAACGTCATCCGCGTGCCGCAATTTCCCATTGTCGCCGCCCGCCTCTGCATCTTCAACCGCTGGGCGGCGGGCATCGGCCAGTTCACCGAAACCACCCGGCTCATCGCGCCCGACCAGACCACGGTGGTCAACAAGGGCGAGATGAAATTTGAACTGCGCGATCCGTCCCATTCCGCCACGGGCGTGATGGTGTTCGGCCAGGTGAAGATTGAAACTGCCGGGACGTATTACATCGAGGTGCTGGTGGACGACGTGATGAAACTGCGTTACCCGCTGGTGGTCGTCCATGCCCCGCAGCCAACCACATCGTCTGCGCCCAAGGCCTGATTGGCTCTGCTCAACCTTGCCCCTCACCTGAAAACGGGTGAGGAGGCATCTCGTCACTTTTCTTGAATCTTACTTTGGCGCGAGCGGGCACGGTAGTGGCACGGGCGTCCCGCCCGTGTGTTGCTGTCCGAAGACAAAGCGTGTGCAAACAGCAACGCACGGGCGGGACGCCCGTGCCACTACGCCCCCGCTCGCCCGCGCGGGGAAAGATGTTCAACCCCCAATGTTAAGAACAGTGTTCAGGTGCACCCGGTGAGGGGTTTGTCTTTTAATCAGAGTTTCATCCGCGTCCGTCAGCGGCTAGAATTTTTTTGTGAGTGAGTTCACCCAACCGCGGTTTGCCTGGGAGCCGGTCACGCCGCATGGCGTGTCCTCGTTCGCCCGCGCCTCGTTCGAGCGGCTCTTCGTGGTGCAATCCATCTTCGCGCTGCTGGCCACGGCAGCCGTCGTGTGGCTGCTCGCCGGCGGATTTTTTCCGACCGTGGACGCCGCCATCAAGCAACTGCCCGCCACCGGGGAAATCAGCCGCAGCAAACTCAACTGGCCCGGCGAATCGCCAACATTTCTCGCCGAGGGCCATTTCCTTGCGTTCACCGTGGACTTGAGACATTCCGGCCAGCTTCGTTCGCCTGCGCAGTTTCAGTTCGAGTTCGGCGAAACTTCGCTGGAGATTTTCTCGCTGTTCGGCGCGGCGGAAATTTTCTATCCGCCCGGCCAGTCGTTTTATTTCAACCGTCCCGGGTTGCAGCCGGTCTGGGGCGCGTGGGCGCCGGAACTCCTCGGCCTTGCCGCGCTCGCCACTTTTTTCGGACTGCTGCTGGTGTGGGCGCTGCTGGCGACGATTTATTTTCTGCCCGTGTGGCTCATCTCCTTTTTTGCGAACCGTGACTTGAATTTCCGCGAGGCGTGGAAGCTGTCCGGCGCGGCGCTGATGCCCGGCGCGTTGATCATGACGCTGGCCATCCTGCTTTACGGATTCGGCGCGTTCGACCTCGTGCAATTCTGCTTCGCCTTCGCCATGCACTTCCTCATCGGCTGGATATATTTGTTTGCCAGCCCGCCCTTTCTCCAGCGCGCGGTTCCGGCCGACAAAAAAAATCCGTTCGTGGATAAAAAATAAATCCCGGCACGACGTATTATTATTTGACGCCTCATCAAAACCAGCGTAGAAACCAGTTGTTTTAGACGGAAATGGCTTTGTTTGTGGCACAACACTAACCCCGGTTCCTCACCATTAGTTGCGCCACAAGCAGAATTGTGCACAACATATTGTGTTTTCCGCTTTACACGAACCGGTAGCTTTGGTGTTCTAGTTCCAACAAGATTATGTATCTCAAGAATCTCACGGTCTTTGGCTTCAAGTCCTTCGCGGACAAGACGCCGCTGAACTTTCAGCCCGGCGTCACGGCCATCGTCGGCCCGAACGGCTGCGGCAAATCCAACGTCTCCGACGCCATCCGCTGGGTGCTCGGCGAGCAGTCGGCCAAGGCGTTGCGCGGTGGCGAAATGGCGGATGTGATCTTCAATGGCACGGACAGTCGCAAGCCGATGGGCATGGGCGAAGTCTCCCTCACGCTCGGCGGCGTCGGCGAAGAAAGTTTGCGCGCGGCGGGCGTGGAAGTTTCCTACGACGAAGTAACGCTGACGCGCCGGATTTTCCGCGACGGCGGCAGCGAATATTTTCTCAACCGCACACCGTGCCGTTTGAAGGACATCCAGCAGTTGTTCATGGGCACGGGCATCGGTCGCACGAGCTACAGCATTTTGGCGCAGGGCCACATCACGCA
>JAYVCM010000263.1:0-3801 GCA_043749955.1 Limisphaerales bacterium
TGGGTTGCTGACTGGCGTGAACCCTTGCTTGGGCTGAAACTCACGGGCGGGACGCCCGTGCCACTACGCCGCCGGAAAAATTATTTACCTGCCGCGCCGCAAATGGCATCGTCAACGCCGTGGATTCAGTCGGGGGACTGCCAGACCATTTTGCCATGCACACCCAGATACCCGCCCATCTCATCGCGCATATCAACGTCAAGCTCGCGCTCATCGGCTGCTCGCCGGTGCCGCTCAAGGGCGACAAGGAATTCGTCGAGATCGCCGCCGCCATGGCCGCGCAGTCACGCGAGAAAGACCGGCTGCTCGGCAACTACCTCTGCCCCGCCGACCAGCGCATCCAGACTTTTCTCCACGATTATTTGCAGGACGTGCCGGTGCCGAAGCTGCCCGCGCGCACGTTCACGCTGGACCGCCCCGGCCTCGCCCGCGTGCTCTCGCTGCCGGTGGACCGCAATGATTTCTCCTCGGACATCATCAATTCCTACCGCGTCAAACAAGGCGTTTTGCACAACCCGCGCAGCGACCGCCGCACGACCGCCGGAATTTTTCACGTCTGCGAGGGCGGCCTGCCGATCCCCGACGACAAGCTCGCGGTGCCGAAAATCACCTTCGCAAAAATTTTGCAGCTCGCGCTCACGCCGCCGACGGAACTGCTGAGGCTGCCGTTCACCTCCACCCAGCCGCAGCCCGCGGATTGTTTTGTTTCGCTGCTGCTGCGTCCGCTCGTCTGCCCCGCCGTGCCGGGATTCATTTCGGCCAAGACGATGGAGATCCGCTTTTTCGTGCCGGGCAACCTCGTGAGCAACTTGGATTTCGTCGAAACCATTTTCAACAACGGCGGCGACCCGCTGCTGCCGGAAAACGACGCTGCGCTCGACTGCGACCATTGGACCGGCCACACCGGCTGCATCATCCTCGCGCCGCACCTGGTCAAGGCGACGAAAAAATCCGTCGGCCTCCCGCACTTTGACCAGGCCACCGAACGCCAGCGCCGCGACGGGATGTGCTGGAAAACGGCGGACGAACTTTACAACGGCGGTCACGCTTTCAAGCTCACCTGCCGCGACGCGGCGGGCGTCATCGTCACGATCATCGCGGACAATTATTTCGGCTATTGCAAAAAAGAGGTGAAGACGCAGTTGAGCTACGCGGCGAACCTGTTCGGCCTCGCGGAGGAGGAGCACGCCGGCGGCGCGCTGGTGTTTCGCAGCTACGATCTGGGCGAGGAGTTCAGCGGCGAAGACCACGTCCGCAGCACGGGCCACACGTTCGAGGAGATGACCGAGCTGTTCGGCGACGTCATGGATGTCCAGCCCGGCGGCGGCGCGGTGGACAAAAAATTTCCAGAAATCATCTACGTCCCGCACGACGCGCATTTCGACCTGCACTCGCAGAAAATTTCGTGGACCAACGCCGCCGGCGCGCAGAGCATCAAGCTGTCGCCGGGCAAAAATTACGTCCGCCCCTCCGGCTACCAGGTGCGGATGGAGAAGCCGCCCGGCTACGGCCGGCAATGGCGGCTGGTCGGCACCGTCGCCGAGGGCACGTTCTGCCACAAGCCCAGCACGGTTTCCGGCGGCGGCAAATCGGAAATCTCCAAGCCCATCACGGACGCGATCCTCACCGGCTCCATCTACGTGGCCGACGTGAAAAATGATTTCGACCGCGTGGAGGAATTGATTGACCGGGATTATTCCGACCGGTTCGTGGACCCGTCGCGCAAAGATGCCCGCAAAGTGCTTTCGCCGGAACGCTCGCTCGGTTCCGTCATCAAGCTGCTCACGCCGGACGAGCATGATTACACGCCCGCCTACAACGCGTGGCTCGCGTCCGTGCCGCAGCACGTCAAGGAACTGGTCTTCGTCGTGAAGCGTTATTTCAAGCCGGAATGGGGCGGTCATTGGCGCGATCATTTCAGCGTGGACATCATCAACGGCACGCCCGGCAACGAACTCAAGTGCGACAACCGCAAGCTCGTCACGACGTATCTGCGCGTCGGCTTTGATGCGGATGGCGCGTGGCGCACGTTCGGCCTGCGCAAAGATTTTCATCCCGCCGTGAAGGTGCAGATGGAGGACGACATCACCGCGTCCACCGTCGTTCCCGCCAGCGCGCTGGAAAATCTGCCCGAGGGCACGGACAAAAAACTGTCGCTGAAGTTCGCACAGAACTGTGAACAGCGTTTGTTCCAGCGGCCCGACGATGCGATTCATCGCGGCTACGACAAGCAGGCGGAAACCGACTTCATCCAGCCGGAAAATTTCTTTTCCAACTACGAGCCGCTCACGCCCGCCGATGCGAAGGAAATGGTCGGGGACGCGCTGGGCTTCCATGAATTCACCGAGCCGATGAAGGCCTTCATCAGCGACGTCGCCGACACGGGCGAGCCGGATTTTTTTGTCTGCACCGCCAGCCCGCGCCTCGTGGACGGCAAGCCCACGAAAAATCCGCGCTATCTCCAGAAACGGCCCGACCTCGTCCGCGCCGGCGAAACGTATCTCGCGGAAATCTCCACGCGCCTGCGCCGCCGTGTGCCGCCGGGACTGCCGTTGCACACGCCGGTCACCGCCGTGCTGCCGGGCCGACGCAATAATCCGCCGGACGTGGGCGTCCGTCCGCTCGCGTGCTACAACCCGATCCACTACATGGAACTCCCGGAATTGTTCATGGAAGTGATTTGCAGCATGACCGGCAAATCGCCGTCCACCACCGGCGCGGGTTCCGAAGGCGCGCTGACGAAAGGCCCGTTCAACGCGCTGCCGCCGATCATGGACCTGAACAACGCGCTCGTGGCGTTCATCCTCACGGGCCACAATGCGTTCGTCACCGCCGCCGGCTACGTCGGCCCGCAGTTGCGCGTGGATCACGACGTCAGCCTGATCGTGCCGGAAGTCTGGTGCCGCCTGACTACGGAGGAACGCGATCCGAAATTTCTCATCGCCAACCGCTTTTTGGAAAAATGCCAGGACTTCGAGCACGGCGGCAAAAAAATTCTCGCGAGCCGGCTCGGCTGGCGCATCAACGCGCGGTTTGTCCACGCGTTCTTTGGCCGCGTGTTCAACCATCCGCACGCCGTGTTCACCGAGGCGATGCTCAAGCCGGAATTGCAGGACAAGGACATTTTTGCGGACGGCATGGACAACATCCTGGCCACGCAAAAACGCGTCGCGAAAATGTATTTTGACGACGGCAGTATCGCGCAGGCAAGTCCGCCGCTCAAGGCGCTGCTGCACATCATGCTCAACGACGAGTGGGAGGGAAAACATCTGGATCATCCCGACGTGCGGCAATTGTTCACCCGCGAAAACCTGCTGGCCAGCGACTGGTATGCCGCACGCCTGGCGGCAAAACAAAAAATTGACCTCGTTTTGTGGCGGCGACACGTCGAATACCTCAACAGCTTTTTGCGCCGCCCGAACTACAACGACGTCGCGGAAAAAATGAACATCGGTGAACGCTTGGTGCAGGCGCGGAAAACGCTCGCGTCCGTGGAAACACCGGAGTATTTGGCAAAGCTGGTCGGCACGCTGGGCGCGGAGCCGGTTGGGAATTACGCCGGCGTGGTTTGATTTGAAACGAGGATGGAAGATGGAAGATGGAGGATGGAACGGACGTGGCTGCCATCCTCAATTCTCCATCCTCCATCCTCGATTTTCAATTGATCCGCTCCGCGACTTTGTATTTGAACATCCGCTTTTTCATCCAACGGACGGCGAGCAGATCGTAGAACGACGCGAACAGCCGGTTCCACACGCCGTAATTGCTCTGCCCGGCGAAGCGCGGATTGTTGCTCACCTC
>JAYVCM010000264.1:0-4512 GCA_043749955.1 Limisphaerales bacterium
GCCGTCCAGGTGATCCAGTCGAGCTTGGTGTAAGTCTCGCGGTTGTCGAGCGGCAGGCCGTATGGGTTCTGCATTTTTTTGTAATACGCCATTTCCATCTGCGCGACTTCAGCGGGAAACAGATTCAATCCAAGAATTTTATCCCAGACCAGGTTGTATTTCTGGCTCCAGGAATTCGTCCGGTCATACGCGAGGCGCAGATGGTCGCCTTCGAGCGCTTCCTTTGCGAGCCGTTGGGCGAAGCCGCGCGCGAGTTTGAAATACTCGTCGGCCTTCGCCTGCTCGCCGCGCAGTTCGCACAACTTCGCAAACGAGCCGAGACCGCAAATCGCCTTCACGGACAGGTTCACGTTGTGCGCGAGATGGCCGGCGAAGTCGTCCGTGCAAAGCTGGTTCTCCGGGTCATAGCCTTTTTCCTTCAGGTATTCCGCCCATTGTTCAAGCTGCTTCCAGTAGCGTCCGGCAAATTTCGCGTTGCCTTCCATTTGCGCAACCGCGCCGAAAAGACAGAGCAGATTGCCGCTTTCCTCCACGGGCATCTGGTTGTTCACGCCGCGCTCGCCGTCGCCATAAACCTGGCCGTTGGCCTGCGGATAAGTGCCGAGGTCGTGCGGCGCGAAGGGAAATTTCCAGCGCCCGCTCGCGGCGTATTCCATGAACGGCACGATGAACGACTTGGCCAGCGTGGGGCTGAAAAATAAAAACTGCGGCGCCATCGGATAAAAAACATCGGACGTGCTGATGCAGCCGTTGGAATGGTTTTCCTTGCAGAATTGCAGCGGCTGGTTGTTGTCGTCCGCCACAAATTTTCCGGCGGCAAAGCATTGGCGGTAGGCGAGCGCGCCGAGCTGCGCGTAATTTTCACCGCCAGCGTTGCGCAAGTCCGCCATCAATTCATCATCGAACATCGCGCCACGAATTTGCAACGAACGAAAATCTTTTGCCGCCGCTTTCAACAAGTCTGCCGCCTCCCAGCCGTTGCGCCGCCAATACGGACGCAGGTTTTTCTTCATGTATTGGATCGCATAAAGGTCGTCGTAGGCGAGGATCAGCGTGCAGGTCGTCGCGTCGGATTTGACTTCGCCGAGGTTCACCGCGAAGGCGATGACGGAATCGTTGTGATTATTATTTTGCAGCGCGGCAGCGGCGGCGGGCGCGGCGAGCGAACCGGCGGCGACAAAACTTTCGCGCGCGGTTGCGGCGGCATTGACGGTGGAACTGGCGCGTTTGTCGTCCGCCATCGCCACATACAAAAAGCCCCAGTCAATGCGCACATCATCGCCGCGCCGTTTCAACACCGGCTGTTCCACCGAGCCGACGCGCCACGCCTTGATGCCCGCCGTGTCCGCATTTTCAAACGTCACCGGCTGTTCGCCTTCATTGACAGCGAGCTCCGAACGCGCGTCAAAATAAACCGACACCTCGTGCTTCGCGGAATCCGCCGACTGCGCCGCCCAAGTCACATAAGTCACCGGGCGCGAGAGGATGTCCAAATCTTCCGGCAACGCCGCCGTCATGAACGTGAGCGTGAGTTGCACGCCCGCGCCGCTGAAGGAATAAATCGTCCGCGTCGGCAGCACTTCCAGTTTGGTCTGCGCGAGCGCGGGAACATTCGCCGGTTCCGCGCCCATGAGCCGGAACGATTTTCCGTCAATGCGCACGAGGCTGGTGAGGCGATGCGGCTTGCCCGTCCAGTGCGTCGTGTCCGCGTCGGTCAGTTTGTCAGCGGGCGACCAGATGCTGAAATACGGATCGCACGCGACGAGCGGGACGGACGGCGGGCGGAGCGGTTCCGCGCCGGACGGCAACACCGCAAGCACCAGGACCGCGAACAGCACCACAGCATTTTTTTTCATAAATTTATTTGGCCCGACACCCCCGTTCAACGCCACGGGAATCTTGCAAGTCCCGCGCAGGCCAACGAGAGGCCTGGAGCAATCACATGGCAGGCAACGGCCAAACGGCGGCGGCCGATGCGACGGCACATCAGTTTTACGCCGGCTGGCGCGGGCGGCCGATGCGATGACCTTTCCAGCCGTAAAACGCGACGTAGGCATACGCGATGAGCGGCACGATGAAGGAGAGCTGCAAATTGCCCGTCACGTCGGCGATCTTGCCCTGCAACGGCGGCAGCACCGCGCCGCCGAGAATCGCCATCACCAGCAGCGACGACACCTGGCTCTTGTAAATCCCCGTGCCTTCCAGCGCGAGCGAGAACGTGTTCGACCAGCCGATGGAACTGAACAGCCCGACCGCCACCACGCACCACATCGCCACCGGGCCGCCGACGAGAATCGCCGTGAGCAGCAGCGCGCAGACCGTCAGCGAAAAAATCAGCAGCGTGCGCGCGGCCTTCGCCTGGCCGAACTGGAACAGCAGCCAGCACAGGCCGACGAACGGCAGATAAATTTTGAACACGCTCCAGTTCGCCACGAACGCGTCCGGCCAGAGTTTCAGCACCGATTCTTTCGCGTCGCCGTGCAGCGCGTCCAGCGGCGCGCTCTTGGCGATCCACAACAGCAACCACGCCAGCAGCGGGATGACGACAAGCAGCAGATGTTTTCGTGCCGCGCGCATCTCGCTCAATTCCACCGCGCCCATGAAACGCCCGATCATCAGGCCGCCCCAGTAGATCGCGACGTATTTGCTGGCATCGTCCGCGTTCAGGCCGGCCACGGATTTCTGGCCGAGAAAATTGATGATGGTGCTGCCCACGGCAACTTCGCCGCCGACATACATGAAAATGGCGATGACGCCGAGGACGACGTGCGGATGTTTCAACGCGCCCGCGCCGGGTTCGACGTGGCCCTCGCCGACGTGCGGGAGCTTGATGAAAAAGAAAACCGCCGCGAGCACGAGGAAGATGACGCAGAACGCGAGATACGGAACCTTGACCGAATCCGCGCCGTGCGCGCCGGTCTTGGCGAAGTATTGGAAAATCAAATAGCCGCCAATGAGCGGCCCGATGGTCGTGCCGATGGAATTGAAACCTTGCGCCAGATTCAAGCGGGACGACGCGGTTTTTTCCGGGCCGAGAATCGTGACGTAAGGATTCGCCGCGATTTGCAGCATCGCGAAACCGAGGCCGACCACGAACAACGCGGTGAGAAACATCGGATACGACGACGCATTCGCCGCCGGCCAGAACAGCGCGCTGCCCGTCGCCGAAATCAGCAGGCCGATGACCACGCCGTTTTTGTAGCCGATCTTGGCAATCGGATCGCCGGTCGTGGCGGAGATGATGAAATAGATCAGCGAGCCGATGAAGTAAGCGCCGAAGAACGCGAGCTGCACAAACATCGCGTGGTAGTAATCCAGCGTGAACGCCTCCTTGAAACGCGGGATCAAGATGTCGTTGAACACCGTCATGAAGCCCCACAGAAAAAACAGCGAGGTCATGATGGCGAACGGCGCGCGGTAATTCTGGCCGTTGGCGGACGAGGTGGATCGGTTGGTGGTGGACGTGATGGCGGCCATGATTTTATTTTTTTGATCGGGACAACGAACCAGTGGAGCGCGTTGTCGGGATTGGTGGCGGAGATTCTTGGCGGATTCCGGTTGAATCACAATTAAAAACGAACGCGGAACGGCCCGCAGGTGCAGCTTGACACTGTGCTTACAAAAGGGGGCAGGCTGGAAGCGCCGCCCTACGTTGTGGCGGCTTCGCCGCCAACGTAGGACAGCGCTTCCAGTCCCGCTCGGAGCGGGAGCCAAGAGGGAATTCATCGCCGCATCTACAATTTAAGAGCGATGTCAAAATGCACCCTGTCGAGTTACGATGGGGACATTCTCATGGAGTTCCGACAGGCCCCGCGCAAAACTTGACTCTCCGGGATGAAAAATTTAACCTGTCAAAACTGGTTGGTGGTCGTAGCTCAATGGTAGAGTCCAAGCTTGTGGAGCTTGTTGTTGCGGGTTCGAATCCCGTCGGCCACCCCATTTTTTCGCTGCGCGAAAAAATGCCGTGTCGTAGCGCAGCGAAGACGGGCAAAAACGCTTCAGCAAAATTCGGCCCGCCCCTGAAATTTCCCCTTCAAACTTTCGACCTGACCGGTGAGTTTCCTGGCCGGCGCCGTGGGGAGAGAATTCCCCCAGTAAAAAGTTCGCGCATTGAACCCCTGAACCGGAGCGGAACGCCGATCTCCAGATCGGCCTGTTTCCAATGCAAAATAACACCGGGCCGATCGGGAGATCGGCGTTCCGGTTCATGGGGAGGAAACAGGTGGGGGAGGTTGGGGAGTAAAAACAGTTTCAACGTCCGCCCTCATCCCGGCCTTCTCCCTCCGCCTTCGCTGCGCTGCGGCGCGACGAGCCGGGGAGAGGGGGAAACGTTCACCGCGTCTTGGAACCACCCAGCGCTGGATTCACGAGACGGTCATTCGGACAATCCGCGTCACACCGAAGCTGTCCCCTCTCCCCGGGGGAGAGGGTCAGGGTGAGGGCGGGCAATAGTCTGACTTTTCCTGGATCTGTTTTTGCAGACACGCACACGACAAAATCCAAGACGAAAAA
>JAYVCM010000265.1:0-15511 GCA_043749955.1 Limisphaerales bacterium
ATCACATTGTCATTCACGCCTCGCATCCGTTTCTCATGCGCAACCGGACGGGCATCCAACAGACGATTCACTTCCTGCGCTCGGGGAAATTTGAGCGAACATAGAAGTTTTTTGCCGGTTGGGGAACCGGTGGATTTTCCTTTGTAATCAGCCAAGCCACTGAACGCGCACGACGGGAGAAATAGGCTGACCGGCAGGCCAGCCCACCAAATTATGGTAGGGCGGCGCTGCCGCGCCGCCCAAACTTTCCGCCAGAACGAGCGCAGCGATGTTCTGGCTCGGGTGACCACGACCTGATTCCGTCAGCCGCGCTGCGCTGGCTGACGGGAAGAATGGGGCAGAGCCGCAGCTCTGCCTACCACAATCTGGTAGGGCCGTGCTGCCGCGCCGCCCAAACTTCGCCCGTGTGACCATTGCCCGGTGGGGATTGAACTGGCTTGAAACCGGAACGCCGGCCTCCGGCACGGCTCGTTGAAATGCTGGCTGCCCAATCGCTGCGACGCTGATTTTGAAACTCGTCGGGCCGGAGGCCGGCGTTCCAATTACTTGGCCGGCAGTTCGCGGTGCCGCAGCCACGTCTCGCCGAGTTCGCTCAACGTCTTCGCCTTGAGGATGCGTTCGGCCAGCGGGAAAACGATGCGCTCTTCCTTGTCAAAATGTTTGCGCGACGCCGTGACCGCGCCGAGCAGAAATCTTTTGGCCGATTTCAAATTGCGCGCGGTGTGCGCCTTCGCCAGCGTGTCCTCGATCATTTTGTGTTCATCATGGAACGTGTCCTTCTGGCCGATCTGGTCGAAGCAATGTTCCAGCGGATCAATGAACAGTTCATCCTCCGTGCGCGAGTGCGGTCCGGTGAGCTTCTCCATGATGGTCGCCAGCGATTTGACCTCCGCCAGCGTCCGCGTGTGCGGCAGCACGGCTTCGATGTGGTCGAACAAATTGTGGAACACCGCGTGTTCCGCCCGCAATACGTCTGTGATTTTCATGGCGATGAATGTCTCATTAACTACGGATGAACATCCACTTTCAAGCCCATTTTTGCCAGCCAGATTTTGGGGTTGGATTTATTTCTTGGTGAAAACATTGAGCCGTCAGTCACTGATTCGTTGGGCGCATCTCACTTTATTGCAAAACTGAAGTCACCGTGCCTGAATCCCAAAGGGATTCGGGCTTGTAGCCCAGGGTTGCGAGGCACGAGCTACCCTGGGTCATCGGCGGAAGCAAATTACAACCCCAACGGGGTTGCGGCGGCGGTGAACTCGGCGGTCGGGCCGCAACCCCGTTGGGGTTGGATTCATCGGCGCGGTTTCCCCAAGGTAGCTCGTGCCTCGCAACCCCGCGGCTGCGGGGCTGAAGGACACAATCCCTTTGGGATTGGGGGACTTTGGCTTTGCAATAAAGTGAGATGCACCCTAGTTCGTTCGCTTGAGCGGAGAGTCATTGCAATTCATCCGTAATCTGCAATAAATCTCCCATGCTCAATTTCCGAAATTCATTTGCCGTCATTTTGTCGCTCGGCTTGATCGTCAAAGCGCAAGCCGCCGTCAATCCCGCGTTGCCCGTGATCCCGACCAACATTTTCAACATCACCGATTATGCCGCCATCGGCGACGGCGTGACGACGAACACCAGCGCGATTCAATCCGCCATCAACGCCGCGAGCGCGGCGGGCGGCGGAGTGGTGCAAGTGCCCGCCGGAACTTTTTTATGCGGACCGATTCAACTGGCAAGCAAGGCCAACCTGCATCTCGAAGCCGGCGCGATTTTGCGGATGTTGCCGCTCGGCAAATATCCCGGAGGCACGGTGAATCCAGAGACTTTCATCAGCGGCGACAAGCTGCAGGATGTCGCCATCACCGGCGAAGGGGCGATTGACGGACAGGGCGCGGCTTGGTGGCCGTTCGCCAAAACCTCGAAGAACGCGAAGCGGCCCAAGATGATTTCCTACTCGAACTGCGAGCGGCTGCTCATCGAAGGCATCACACTGTCCAATTCGCCGATGTTTCACATCGCCATCGGTGGCAAGTGCACCGACGTCACCGTGCGCCGCGTCACCGTGCGCGCGCCCGCCTCGGACGACCCGGTTCTGCCAAGCCACAACACCGATGCCTGCGATGTGAAAGGCCGCAACATCCTGATCCAGGATTGCGACATCAGCGTGGGCGACGACAATTTCACCTGCGGCGGCAACACCTCCGATGTGCTCATCACCAACTGCACTTACGGCTTCGGCCACGGCGTGAGCATCGGCAGCTACACGCAGGGAGGTGTGTCCAACATCACCGTCATCAACTGCACCTTCAACAACACCGAAGCCGGCATCCGCATCAAGACCGACCGCGACCGTGGCGGCTTTGTCCACGACATGAAATATCTGAACCTGCGCATGACGAACGTGGGCGTGCCCATATTGATTTACGCCGCTTACATGGCGACCAACCGCGAGTATCGCGACCTGACCAAACTCACGCCGGAGATCGCTGCGAAATATCCCGCCGCGACTGTCGCCGGGCGCACGCCGGTTTATCTCGACCTCGTCTTCAGCAACATCACCGCCACCGCGGCAGCCGGACGCCGCGCCGGACTCATCTGGGGCTTGCCGGAAATGAATGTCACCAACGTCCTGCTGGAAAAAATAAACATCAAAGCCGACAAACCCTTTGGCATTTACTCCGCGCAAAACGTCCGGCTCGTGGATTGCAAAATTGTTACACCTGAAGGCGTGAATAAAATCGCCAGCACCAATGCGCAGATTACGGTGAGCGGTCGCTGACCAAAGATCAGGAACACGACCCGGACAAAGGCCACGGCGCACTATAACGCAATCCGCAGAATGCGCGGCGCGTGTTGGATTTATTCCTGGGTGAAAAATAAATTCCCTCTCCGCCTCGAAAAGGGAGAGGGTCAGGGTGAGGTGACGAAATCATTTCAACCACGGATTAACACGCATTCCGTGGGGCGAGGTTTGTTCGCGGTGATCCGTGTCAAGGACTTCGTGCCTTCGCAACTTCGACCGCAAAGGCGTAATCCGGCCCAAACATATTCGAGCGAAAGACGATGTATTTCTGGTCGGGCGTAAAGCTGGGGTTCGGTTCGAGACGATAGTTGTGCTTGGACATGTTGACCAATTTTTCCGATTGCAGGTAACCGCCTTTGATCAAATTTTCGCCCACCGTGCGCCGGTCGCGAACCGGCACGGGGCGGAACAGGAAAATCCACGGAGTGTCAGTGTCACCATCACCGCAAAAGAGTTTGCCGTCGGGCGACGAATTATCGTGGATGGACGTTTGATCGAGTCCGTATTGCAGCCAAGTCCGTTCCTTGGTCTCGACGTTGTGGCTGGCGATAAACGAGACCCTTCCGCCGCGCGGGAAATGAAGCTGGTAGAACACCGTCTTGCCGTCGGCGCCCCACCATTCATGGCCGGCGATTTCCATCTCCATCGTGCGCTTATGGATCAACTGATTTTGCGTGCCATCCGTGCGGATGATCCAGATGCGATTAACCATCTGCCACGCACCCTCGTGGCAATACAGCAGCAACGTCGGATCGGTTGGCGAAAATTGCAGGTGGTTCAACCAGTCCGTGCTGTGCTTGATCAACGTCTTCAATTTTCCGGTTTTCAAATCAATCGTGAACATCGTCATCGGCAGTTTCGCCGCCAGACGTGTGGCCATCATTTCGCCCTTGTTGGCCGGCTCGCCGAGATTGACTTCGGACATCTTTCCCAAAGCAACGGTGCCGTCATACGCGCCGCCCGCGTTGGCGTCGCCCTCAATGAACGTGCCGGCACCGAGGGTTTCGTCGGCGTTGATGGTGACCACGCTGGCGCGGCGCGGAAGGTCGGCGAGCTTGCGGTTCTCTCCCGTGTCGAGGTTGACGCACCATAGCTGGGAGAAAAACCTGTTGGTCGTCGCGCGGGAGTAATAGAGGTTCGGCGTCTTGTGGCCGACGATGATCGTCTTGGTCGGCCCGGTGACAAGTTGCTTCGCTTCCAGAGTTTCAAGGTTCAACACCGAGATGCCGTTGGTCGTGGAGTAGGCCATTTTTTTGCCATCGGGCGTGTAACCGTTGTAGTTGAAATAAAAACTGTCGGAGCCAGGCTCGCGCGTGAGCCGGATCACGCGGTGACCAGTGTCCGGGTCAATCCAACTGGTCGGCGGTTCGGCGGGAGCCGCAGTCGAAAGTTCCGTGGGCGCAGGTGCGTTGCTCGTGACCGTCTGGGCGGACAGATTGAGAACAATGCTGGCGGCAAATAATCCGAGCAAAGCGAATCGCGCGAGACGATGAGAATACTGTTTGTTCATGTGGTGAAAGTGTTGGTGCTGCCGAGACGTTAACGGAGTGCGGACGGACAGAGAAGGAGGAAATCGGACGAAGGCCACGGCGCATTGCAACGCAATCCGCAGAACGCGCGGCGCGTGCTGGATTTATTCTTCGGCAGAAATGTTATAGCGAAATAAAAATATTCCTTGCAAATGTTCTTATGTAAGCTAACATAAGCTTACATGAGCAATGACGTTTCAATCACTTTAGGCAAAAAACTACGAGAGCTGCGGACGCGCGCCGGACTCTCGCTCCGCGAGGTGGCGAAAGCCGCCAAGGTTTCGGCACCTTTCCTCTCCGACGTAGAGCTGGGCCGCCGCTTCCCGACGAACGAGACTCTGCTCCTGATCGCCCAGAAGCTCCGCACCTCCACGGACGAACTGAAGAAGCATGACCATCGTTCTTCCTTGGCCGACCTCAAGCGTCTCGCCGAAGGTAGCCCCAGCCTCGGCGCCGCCGTGCGTGCGCTCGTCGAAGAAGTCCAGTCCGGCAACCTAACCTCCGACGAGCTCGCCGCGAAGCTTCGCCGCGTCAGCAAAACCAAGTGAATGGCTCTTGTAGACACCTCCTTTTCAACCATGAGTAAACCCAGCCAAAATATAAAAGGCTCCCTACAGGAGATCGAACAGGGCGAGCTCCCGCACGTCAGCAAGAAGAAGGTCATCTACAAAATTGTTCGCGGCTGGAGCCTCGAGTCATCCGTCGAATGCGACACCTTCTGGAAGCGGGGCTGGCTCGCGCTCTTCGAGCAGATCCAACAGGCTGAACCCGACGAGACGAAGCAAAGCGAAATCCTTGCCTCAATTTCAACCGAGGACTTTCACTGGGACTGGTTCCGGAAAGCAGTCGATTATAGCACAGACGAATACGAGTGGTTCCACCTCTACGCCGATGACAAACCGCAGGCCGCTTGCCTGATTTACCACCCGGAAGCGAGCGCCTTGGAGCCCGGTGACATCTTCTACGTCAAGTTCGTCGCGGTTGCACCTTGGAACCGTGACTGCGACCTCCGCCCTCGGGAGTTCCGCGGTCTGGGCAAGATCATCCTTCGCGCCGCGCAGCGTTTCGCCGTGAAGGAACTCAAGCTTCGCCCAGGTTTTTGTCTGCATTCGCTCCCGAAGGCAGAGATCGTCTATGAGAAACTTAAAATGGTGAAGGTGGACAGCAAGAAGGACGCGCAGTCGCTAGCCTATTTCGAGCTCCCGCAGGCCCTCGCCACCGAACTAATGGAGGTCAACTGATATGAGCACCCACTACGAAGACTGGTCGGATTTTACGCATACGACGCGGATGTCCAAGGTCAGTGCACAAGAGCTATTCGATCGCTACCGCGAATTCCAGAATTTCATAGCCGGGATTTCCCGCAAAGAGCTGGTCGCCCGCCGTTGGCTGAAGACCATGGACGACGACTCGGCGCTGGCGACTGTTTTCTTCGATCTCCCACTCTCAAAACAGCCCACGCTCTTCCGCAAAACCGCCAAGGCCAACGAAAACCTCTTGGCGATTTGGCAGGCACGGGCACGGGCACAAGCGGAATATCTTTGCGTTGCAGAGGAACGGCCAGCCTTTACCGGCCTGACCAAGGAGCACTTGCGGAAACTCGCACGCTTGAGTGTGGACCCGCGGGTCGTGCAGCAACTGCCTTCAATCCTCGCCGAGTTTGGTATTATCTTAGTCTACGTTTGCGCGCTACCCGGGATGAGTGCCGACGGTGCGGTGTTCCACCTAAGCACTGGTCACCCTGTCATCGCGATGAGCCTCCGCTTCCCGCGACTCGACTACTTCTGGTTCACGCTCCTCCATGAACTCGCTCACCTAGTCCTGCACGCCAACGAGCTCAAGGAACCCGTGTTCTTTGACGTCGAGTCCGACGAGGATAATGACAAGATTGAGAAGGCCGCCAATCGACTCGCCAAGGACTCCATGGTCGATCGTGAGTCCTGGCGCAGCTGCGCACCAAAATATGATACCAGTGACCGGGCCGTGCTTGCCTACGCTGCCGAACAGGGCGTCCACCCGAGCTTAATCGCCGGTCTCCTCAGGAAGGAATTCGACAACTACAAGCGCTACAGCTCGATCATAAATGAGCATGACATTCGCAAAATCATCTTCGAATCATGAGCCGTTACATTCCATTCCTAAAAGCAAAGCGCGGCGAACTCACCGCGATGGGCGAATTGTCTCCCGAGGTGAAGAAGGCAATCTGCCCGTTCTTCGACTTCCCGCGCAAGAAGACGAACTACGACCCGGACACCCATGCCGACACAGCACAGAGCATCGCCACGAGCCTGAAAAAGCATTGGGGTAGTGACGCGGAATTCTATTTCGACGACCTCGACGTCGGCCAAAATCTCACCGTAAAAGGCGACCATCAATACGCCTATATGCTCAAGGCTCTCAAAGGGCTGAAGGTTATCCCCGTAGTGGCTCTCGACCGCACGAACCATAATGCTGCTGTGACCCAACTGAAGCGCGATGGCGAGATCGCCTCCGCCACGGTGGCCTTGCGCGCCGAACAAGGTGACTTTGAGGACTTCGAGGCCAAACAGGACCAGATTGACTACGATCTGGCGGCGGTCTTTGAAGAGTTCGAGGCGATCGATTTGATCCTCGACTGCCGGGTCTGCAGCGGCTTGGACGTTTCCCTGACCGCCCAGCAGGTCGCTGCCTTTGCCAAGAAGTTTTGCAAGTCCTACGGTGTCCGTCGTGTGATCATCACCGGCTCCTCTATTCCTGCTTCCCTCGGTGATCTTGTTAAACCGGACAGCGCGGAAACCGTCACGAGGCGTGAGCTCGCTATCATCTCCAAAGCGCGCGACTTGGCCGACGTGGACATTGTGGCAGGCGACTACGCGACTGTGAGCCCGTTCTACTCCGATGCCGATTTCGACCCGAGGCTTTTCCAAAAAGTGACGGCCCCGCGGCTGATTTATTCCTTCAACGAGTCTCACTACGTCGCCCGAGGAATCTCGTTGGAATCAGGCGGCCCGGCGCAGTATGTGGGCATGACCCAAGCGCTCTGCGGGCAGGGCTTTTTTCGTGGTCGCGGGTATTCCACGGGCGAGGACTATTTCGACGATAAACGAAGGCGTATCGGCAACAACGCTACCAACGGCACAGTGGTAAAACCTTCCGTCGTCGCCCACATCACCTACATGGCGCTCGGTGCAAAATTCTGACCCTTCGAGTGCCGGCCGAACAGAAGGTCGCAGATGCTCATGCTAAGATTGAGCTCGCGACGCGTCTCGGCAATCAGCTCTGCCAACAACCGCCTCGGCTTCCGCTCCGCGCCAGCGTGCGAAACCAGTTCGAGCATTTCGCTTTTCCAAAGAGTCATCGCTGCCGACTGCTTCTCGAACTTGGGGTTGAGCTGTGCCGCCCGGACATGGCGGAAGCGCACCGCACCATCGTCCTCGATCGCCACCAGAATTCCCCAAAACCGCGGCGCTAGCTTCCGTGCACGCTTCAAATTGGACTCGGTCGTGACCAGTGTGATCCGCCGAAACGCTGCGTTGTAATACGCACCCTGAGCCGTGATTCTCTCGATGCGGTCTGTCTCCCCCTTAATCTCGTAGCAATGCGCTTCCGAATGTAAGGTTACGACGTCGGCGATTGCCCTGCCATTATGCACATGTAATTCTTGAACAATCGCGCGCGGCTTAGGTTTTTGACTGTTGAGTTTTCGAAGCAAAGCTTCACGAATCACCAAGTCGTTAAGAGTAATTCGAGTTTGTCGAGTTTGATCCGTTGGCATACCGCAGATTCTAAATCAAATTTGCACGCGTTACAATCTTTGCGTAATTGGCCTCATGTATCAGCAGTTAAGAAAAATTCTCCATCCCCACGCAGGAGCAGACCGGGTTGCGATCACCGAAGACGTTGTCCACGCGGCTGACGTGCGGCCAGAATTTGTATTCGTGCAGGCTCTTGGCCGGGAACGCCGCGACTTCGCGGCTGTAGGGCCGATTCCAATTGTCGCTGGCGATCTGGTCGGCCGTGTGCGGGGCGTTTTTGAGGAGATTATTCCTGGCGTCCGCTGCGCCAGTTCCACGGCCAGATGTTTGCAGAGGAATTTCATGGCGTTGCGCTGGCCACTGTCCACGCGCAAGCCCATCCAGAGCAGATGCAGATGGTCGGGCATGAGGACATCGCCGGGACAGAACAAGCCATCGCGCGCGGCGGCGTGGAGCAGCAGTTCACGAAAAGGGAGTGAAACTTTTCGTCCAGCCAGCCGGTGGCGCGGCGTTCCAGCGTGATTGTCCAAAGCACCACGGCGAATCTGCGATTAAATTCCGGGTCGAGCCGGGGGAGATGGTGCATTTCCGGCTGCTCGGTGAGCGGCGGCGGTTTCAGGCGGCGAGCGTAGCGGCTTCCGGGAGAAAGCCGCAAATCGAAAATTTAGAAATGCGGCGCTCTGCCGGGACTACAACGCTTTAACCGCTTTCTCTCCATTCACCAAAAACAAAACCGCCATGCGGACGGCGAGGCCGTTCGTCACTTGTTCCAAAATCACCGAGCGTCCGCAGTCGGCGATCTCGCTGTCAATCTCCACGCCACGGTTGATCGGGCCGGGGTGCATGATGAGCGCGTCGGATCGGGTCTTCGCGAGCCGCGCCTGGTTGAGGCCGTAAAGCTGCGTGTATTCGCCGATGCTCGGAAACATCGTCTTGCGCTGGCGCTCGTGCTGGATGCGGAGAAGGTTGATGATGTCCGCGTCGCGGATGGCTTCGTCAATATCATGTGTCACGCGGCAGCCCATCTTTTCAAAAGTTTTCGGCACGAGCGTTGAAGGTCCGCAGAGCGTCACGTTTGCGCCGAGCTTCGTGAGCGCCCAGATGTCCGAGCGCGCGACGCGGCTATACAGGATGTCGCCGAGAATCGTCACGTTCAGCCCGGCGATGCGGCCTTTTTTCTCGCGGATGGTGAACGTGTCGAGCAACGCCTGCGTGGGATGTTCGTGTGCGCCGTCGCCGGCGTTGATGACGTGGGCATCCAGCACGCGTGAGAGAAAATGCGCCGCGCCGCTTGCACTGTGGCGGATGATGATGAAGTCGGCATTGAGCGCCTGAAGGTTCAGCGCGGTGTCCTTGAGCGTCTCGCCTTTCTTGAACGAGGAGGCGTCGGCGGAAAAATTCACGACGTCGGCGGAAAGCCGCTGCGCCGCCAGTTCAAAGCTGATGCGCGTCCGCGTGGACGGCTCGACGAACATGTTGACGACCGTCTTGCCGCGCAGCGCCGGAACTTTCTTGATGGCGCGTTCGCCGACGGCCTTGAAGCCGCGCGCGGTGTCCAGCACGGTGATGATCTCCTCCGCCGTGAGCGACTCGATGTCGAGCAGATGTTTTTTGGTCCAGCTCATATTTTTATTTAACCGCAGAGAACGCAAAGAACGCAGAGACGGAAAATTCTTTGCGGTCTTTGCGGTTAAAAATCATTTCTTCTTCAAAACCACTTCATCCTGCGCCGCGCCGGATTCGGTGAGCCGCAGGGAAATTTTTTCATCCAGCGCCGTCGGCACGTTCTTGCCGACGAAGTCCGCCTTGATGGGCAGTTCGCGATGGCCGCGGTCAATCAGCACCGCAAGCTGGATTTTTCTGGGCCGGCCAAAATCATTCAGCGCGTCCAGGGCGGCGCGAATGGTGCGGCCGCTGAACAAAACATCGTCCACCAGCACGACGGTTTTTCCCGCCACGTCAAACGGCATGATCGTGGGATGGATATGCGGCGCGGCGCGTTGATCCAAATCATCGCGGTGCATCGAGACATCCAGGCTGCCGACGGGGACGGCGTGCTGCCAGATTTCCGCGAGAATTTTCCCGAGCCGCTGCGCGAGCGGCACGCCGCCGGTGGGAATCCCGACCAGCACGACTTCGGCGCTCTGCCCGTTGCGCTCGGCGATCTCATGCGCGATGCGCGTGAGCGCCCGCTGGATGGCGGTGGCGTCGAGGATGACGGTGGATTCAGGCATGGAGGCAGGTTGAGAGATGAGAGTTGAGAGTTGAGAGTTGCGGCCTCAACCCCGGTCGGGGAAAGAAAATCGCGAACCCGCACCGCCGGGCGGAACTGATTCGCGTGGTTCGTAGAGTTTTCATATTTTCCTTCGCCGCCTCGCAGGGCCGCGTTAAAGGAACCGTTGGTTTTTTAATTCGCCTGGGAGTGGCGGGTTTTGCGCCAGGTGCTGCGGTGCTTGATGATCCAGTCCGTCAACGCCTGCTCAAAGCCGATGTCGCGCCCGGCCTTCTCGGACTCGATCCACTTGTGGCGGAGAATTTCCTCGCGCTCGGCCTGGAACTCGCGGTAAAGCGTGGAGTTCTTCAGCAAATCGTTCGCCGAGGATGATTCTTTGGGAGCGTGCGACATAAAGAAATGTTTCTGTGACGACAAGTTAAATCCAAGTGACAGCCGTGGCAATCGAATTTTGGAACCCAATCATCTGGGGGGTGCATCCCCGTTTTTGAGCAGCGGTCGTATGGCTCAATCCCAAAGGGATTGTGTCCTTCAGCCCAAGGTTGTCCCGCAACGCGGGAAGCTTACCTTGGGAACGCCCCGCCCGGGAACCCAACCCCAACGGGGTTGTGGCCGGCGACGAACACTAACGCCGCAACCCCGTTGGGGTTGCTCGGCCATATTGACCACGCCGCAGCCGCCTTCGCCCACGCGCTCCAAAAGTTTGTAACGGCCGAGCGTCTGGCCCACGACTCCATCCGGCGCGTCGGCGAGATCGAGCCTAATGGTTTGCTTGCCAGAAGGCGCAGCGGTGGCGAGCGCGGCGTCAGGTTGCTCGTGCGCTGCGAGCAGCGCGTCGAGGCGTTGGCGCAAGGCTTTGTCATCGCCACATTCGCAGTCCAGCCACGCCGCGCGTTCCACGGCCGGTTTCGTCAGGGCCAGTGCAAATAAAAGTTCTTCCCGATTCGTATTCATGGCTGCTTGTTCTCTGCTTTTTCTTTCGCCTCCGCAGTGGCGATTTCCTCCCACGTCGGCGCGCGCCACATTTGCCACGTGCCATTTTGTCCGGGCGATCCTGCGATGAGAGCATTGCCTCGGTCCACAAACTGGACATCGCCAAGGATGGAACCCGTGCCTCGCAACGAAAGCAACTCCTGTCCGGTTTCAACGTGCCAGAGCTTGACCGCCTCCTGTCCGCCACTACCGGAGGCCAGACTCTTGGCGTCGGGTGAGAACCCGGAACCGTGAACGCCTTGCATATGGCCATACAAAACCTTGTTGCGTTCCCGAGTGCGGGCATCGTAAATGACAATAAAACCTTCCTGGCTACAGACGGAGACCCATCGCCCGTCAAGGGACGCGGCAAGGCCAGCTAAATATCCACGTTCCGGAAAAAGAACGGGCTGCGTTTCCGCGTGTGCCAGATCCCAAAACACGACTTGACTGGACGCTTCCAAGTCACCCTGCCCATCGTCTTCTCTTGCACAAATGGCGACGAAGCCGCGTCCGTCGTCCACGAAGAACGTGTGCGGCAGCTTCAGCCGAAGATCCGAATGCAGGAGAAGCTTTCCGTTTTTTGTGTCTCGCAGCTCCAGGCCCTGACCCAACGAACCGGTCAGCGCTACGAGTTTGCCATCCGGACTGAACGCAATTGCGGCCGGATCCTTGAGATTGGAACTTATTTTTATGCGTTGCGCCGGTTGATCCACGTTCGCGATATGAACGGCACCCGAGGAATCACCCCACGCGACAAGTCGTTGCCGTGGGCAAAACGCCAGCGCGACACCCCGAAGGCCGAATTCGCGCGCAAGATTTGGGCCGACGGCAAGATTTGTTCCGACGCCGAAGTCAGCGAGAATCTTGAGCGTCTGATCTCGAACCTCACAAATCCGCAGCCAGTTGGTCCGGTTGTAAACGCCCAAAAGGTTCGGCGGCAGGAAAGTTAGTCGAGAACCGTCTTCATACCAGACAGGAAGTTGGACCGGGCTTTGCGAAATGCCATCCAGGCGCAGAAGGTTCATGTTCACCTTCTCCTCGAAGTTGAATGTGACAGCGTTGCCAAGGGAAACTTCCGCCGCGAATTGGACTTCCGCAGGCAATCGCCGATATTCGGTTGCGGACTGTTGCGCGGCGACGTCCCAAAGCATGATAGCGCCGTCCTTGCCGCCGCTGGCAAGCAACCGCCCGTCGGGACTGAAGGTGACCGCGTGGACTTCATTACCGTGACCGCGAAAGACCTTGGCTTCGGTCCAATCCGACGTGTTCCAAAGGCGAATGGATTGATCGGCGGCGGCCGATGCGAGCCAGAGTCCGTCGCGCGAAAACGCCAGTTCACAGACCCAGCCGGTGTGTCCCTCGAGTTTGGCGAGAAGCTTTCCGGTTTGAGCGTCCCAAACGCGAATGGTCGGATCTTCGTAACCGGTGCCGGTCACGAGAACTCTGTCGTCTGGAGAGAGGGCCATGGCCGACAGCCCATAATCCTCACCGATCTTTGTGCTCCAGAACTCCTTTCCCGTTTCGGGATCCAAACATTTGGCTGTAACCTGCCGGGTTCGATAATCAAAATGACCGAGGTAAAGCCTCCGCTGATCCGATGAAAGCCGGGCCGTTCCCATGTGTCCCGTGATGCCAGCAGTAGCGTTGGTGTTCAAGCTTCGACCCGTGACGGTGTCGAACATCACGGCAGAAGAACCTTTCGCTGTTCTTGCAAATGCGAGCAGTCGCGTGCCGTCGGCAGAAAAGGAAAGGTCCCTCACCGACGCGCCCGGTGCTTGCCACAGGATGGCATCGCCACCGCTGGAAAGATCGTGCAGCTTGATGAACCTTCCATCACCGGTGGCGGCGAGCAGGTTGGCGCGCGGTGAGAAAGCGACATGGGCGTTTGGTCCGTTAGTCTCGAGGACTTTCAGGAGAACGCGCCGGACAACATCCCAGAGCTCGATCCGTCCGTCCAAGTAACCTGCCGCCAGCAAAGTTCCGTCCGGCGAGAAACTGACCGAGAATCCACGCGCGGACCGCGTCGCCAGTGTTGCGAGAGCATCGCTTCTACATTGCTGCCAGAGGTAGCGCCATTCCCAGCCACGGAGGTCTTCCTCGCCTGGCGCGGGCCGATGCCGATCCAACAGCCGGCGGGCGCGGCCGACATTGTTCATTTGCAGGGACTGTTGGGCCAGATTCATGTCGGCCGCATAGAGTAATTTTCGCGAGTGAGTTTCATTTTCCTTGGCCTGGGCGGCACTTGACTCCGCCAGCACGCGTTGCTCTGTCTCTGCCTTTCGTGCGTTATCGGCTTCAGTTCGCCGCGACTCTGCGTCCAGCCGCGCCGACACTGCATCGTGCTTGGCTCGAGTAGCGCGGGCCGCCTGCCAGACGCTGACCACGATCCCGAGCACCAGCGCCGCCGCCACCGCCGTTGCGGCGGTGAAAACCAGTTTGTTCCGGCGAAATGCTTTCTGAAACCGGTAAGCAGTCGAGGGCGGACGCGCGACGACCGGCTCGTTGTTCAGGTGTCGCTTGAGATCGGCGGCGAGTCCGTTCGCCGTCTCGTAACGGCGCGTGCGGTCTTTCTCCAGGCACTTCATCACGATCCAATCCAGATCACCCTTGAGCTGCGTGATGGTTTCCTTTGTTCGTAGCAGCCGACGTGAGGAGGCTCTAACTTCTTCTTCGGAGCTTGGCGTGTCGGACGTAGGAGATTTGAGCCTCCTCACGTCGGCTGCTACCAGAGTTTGGCTCAACTTCGTGCTGGGCCGCACCGGCTCTTTTTCGCGGATCGTCTTGCGCATCGCGTCAATGCCCGACGCCATCAACTCCTGCCCATCGAACGGCGTGCTGCCGGCCAGCAGTTCGTAGAGCAACACGCCGAGCGAATAAATGTCCGAACGCGTATCAATATCCAGCCCGCTCATCTCCGCCTGCTCCGGACTCATGTAAGCCGGCGTGCCGATGAACTGGTGGAGTTGCGTGTAAACCGTCGCGTCCGTCAAACGTCCTTCCGTCGCTTTGGCGATGCCGAAATCAATTACCTTCGGCACGGGCACACCATCGTGCAACGTGACGAGAATGTTCGACGGCTTGATGTCGCGATGAATGATTCCCTTCTGGTGCGCATGCTGAATCGCGTGGCAGACGCTGATGAAAAGATCGAGCCGCTCCTTGGTGGTGAGATTGGCCTGATTGCAGTAATCAGTGATGCGAATACCCCGCACCAGTTCCATCACGAAGAACGGGCGGCCCAAGTCCGTCGTTCCGGCGTCGAGCACCTTGGCAATGTTCGGATGATCCATCATCGCCAGCGCCTGCCGCTCCGCCTCGAACCGCGCGACCACTTGCTTCGTATCCATGCCGAGCTTGATCACCTTGAGCGCGACGCGACGACGCACCGGCTGGGATTGCTCGGCCACATAGACCACGCCGCAGCCACCTTCGCCAAGTCGCTCCATCAATTTGTAGCGCCCGAGCGTCTGGCCCACGGCTTCATCCGGCGCGTCGGCAAGATCGAGCTTCATCGTGGGTCGGGCGTTGTCGGCCTCGGTTGCCAACGCGCTGTCCGGTTGCTCGTGCGCAGCAATCAGGGCGTCGAGTCGGGCGCGTAGCGCAGCATCGCCATCGCACACAGCATTCAAAAATGCGGAACGTTTGTTTGCCGGTTTTTCCAGCGCCAATGCAAATAAGGCTTCTTCGCGGGATGCGTTCATTTCGATGCGGGCGGGTTCAAGGACTCCAACTCCTTCTTCAACTTGGCAGCCTGGTCAGGGCGGTTGGTTTCCTCGTAGAGTTGCACCAGGCGTTGCCGTGCTTCTTTCGGGCGGGATTTGCCAGCGTCGGGAATCTTTTCTTCGCGCTGCTTTAGTCCTTCGTAGCCCGCCAGCAGCAGCGGTTCGGCGTCCGCGTATCTCTTCTGGCCCAACAAACTACCGCCCAACAGGGATTCCGCGTTGAACCTATACCAAGAATCCGGAATCAACTTTTCCCGCAAGGCGAGGCATTCACGCGCGACGGGTTCAGCCTCGGCAAACTTTCCCGCTTGGAGCAGCGACAGCGCGTTCTCCGCGAGCGCACCGTGGTCGCGATACGGCATGGAGGATTGGTAAAGTGACAGCATCAAAGCGGAAGAATTGTTCGTGTTGCCTTTGGGTAAAAGCGAGATGACTTCTTGCTCTGCGGCAACGGCTTTGTCGAATTGCCGGACTTCTGCGTAGGCTGCGGCCAGCGTATCCAAGAACTGCGCGTTCGTGCG
>JAYVCM010000266.1:0-4834 GCA_043749955.1 Limisphaerales bacterium
GGCGTTCATGTAGCCGCCGGCCTCCTGCACCTCCTGATCAATGCGGCTGCCCGCGCGCGTCGTGGTGCCCTTGAAGAGCATGTGTTCGAGGACGTGCGAGAGACCGGCGCCGAGCCAGCGGCCTTCGTGGATGCTGCCGGCCATCGCCCACGCCTGCGCCGAGACGACCGGCGCGTTGTGGTCCTCGCGCACGATGATGACGAGGCCGTTGTCGAGCGTGGTGAGTTTGACGCCGGGCGGGATGGACGGGATGGCGTCGTTGGAAATTGGTTTGGTCATTTCAATAAATGTCGGTCAGCAAGAGTATTCAGAAATGTGCCTTGAGCAATTCAAATTGGCTCAAACGGCACCCGCCGCCGCCTGAAATCATTTGCCTCCGCGATGGATTCCGGCAACATCCGGTCAACTTGATGCCCGCGCACAAAATCATTTTCCTGTTCGACGTGGACAACACGCTGCTCGACAACGACCGCGTCACCGCCGATCTCAAGCGCCACCTCCAGCGCGAAGTCGGCCCCGAACGCGCGCAGCACTATTGGGAGATCTTCGAGCAGTTGCGCAGCGAACTCGGTTACGCCGACTACCTCGGTGCCTTGCAACGCTACCGCATCGAGCATCCGCGCGACCCGAAGCTGCTCACCGTTTCAAACTTTCTCATCAACTATCCGTTCGCCAACCGCCTTTATCCGAACTCGCTCGACGCCATCGAACACGTCAAGCAATGGGGACCGGCGGTCATCCTGTCGGACGGTGACGTCGTTTTCCAGCCGCGCAAGGTGGAACGCTCCGGCCTGCTCGAGGCCGTGGACGGCAACGCGCTCATCTACGTCCACAAGGAACACGAGCTCGACGACGTGGAGCAGCGTTTCCCGGCGGAGCATTACGTGATGATGGACGACAAGCTGCGCATCCTGGCCGCGATGAAAAAAGTCTGGGGCGACCGGCTGACCACCGTCTTCCCGCGCCAGGGACATTACGCGCTCGACCCCAAGGCCATCGCCACCTATCCACCGGCGGACATCACGCTGGAGCGCATCGGTGAACTGGTGAAATGCGATTTGCCGGCGTTGCTTGGAAAAAAATGATGGGCAGTCGTCGAGATTTCACTCGGTGAGCAGGACTTTGACTTTCACCTTATTGGTTGTCTCAACTGTAACCGGCACGCTGTGTGTTACGGTCAATTCCACGAAATTCTTCAGCAGTTGCAGGCCGACCTTCTGGCTTTTCTCCGGGTGAAATTGCGTGGCGTAAACATTGTCGCGCCACACGGACGAGGCAAGCCTTTTTGCGATCACAAGCCGTGATAGACTTCCGAACGATGTTGAATCCGATAGATGCGGACAATCTCCTCACGATGATAAACCCAGTAAAGAATCCGCCAGTCGCCGATGCGGAGCTTGCAGAGACCGGCCAGGTCGTCGGGCATCCCCACGAGCCGCCGATGGATCATGACGGCGGCATTTTCCGCGAGCCAGAGAATTTTGCGTTCGACACTCGCGCCGATGGCGGAGTCGAGTCCGGCCAGTTGCGCGTCCGCCCGGGAGCCTGTTTCTACCCGGTAGGACATGACAGGTGGCGTGGCTTCCAGCTTTTGAATTTGCCCGCCTCGTCTTCTTTGCGGGCTTCGCGCAGTTCCGCCACGATTTTTGAATTTTGCGCGGTGAGCCAGTCTTGAAGTTCGTCGAGCGTTTCCACTGACGCAAGCACCGGCACAGGAATTTCAACGGTATCCGTTGTCATGTAGCCACAGTAACAGTCACGGGCGGGAATGCCAAACGGTTTTTAACCCTTCGTCAGCTCCACAAAATTCTTCAGCAGTTGCAGGCCGACCTTCTGGCTTTTCTCCGGGTGAAATTGCGTGGCAAAAACATTGTCGCGCCAGACGGAGGAGGCGAAGTTGCCGCCGTAATCCGTGCGCGTCGCCACGATGCCCGCATCCACCGGCTGCGGATAAAAGCTATGCACGAAATAAACGTAGCTGCCGCTCGCGATGCCGCGATAGAGCGGGCAATCCGTCCGCACAATCTCAAGCTGGTTCCAGCCGATCTGCGGGATTTTCAGTCCGGGCTTTTCCGTGAAGCGGACGACGCTGCCTTGAAACACGCCGAGTCCGGCGGCGCAGGAATTGAATTCCTCGCTGCGCTCAAACAGCGCCTGATAGCCGACGCAGATGCCGAGAAACGGTTTGCCGGTCTGGATGAAATCGCGCGAGGCTTCGAGCAGTTCCTGTTTGCGCAGGGCATTGATGCAGTCGTCGAACGCGCCGACGCCGGGCAGCACGAGGCCGCGCGCGTCGCCGATCTCGTCGGGTCGCTGCACGAGCCGCACGTCCGCGCCGACCTTGAGCAGCGATTTGTGGACGCTGCGCAGGTTGCCGGAGCCGTAGTCGAGGAGGGCGATCACGAAGTCATTTTAACCACAGATGAACACGGATGAAACGCGGATTTTTCGGAGCGCCGGCCTCCGGCACGGCTCGGTGGTGAAGTAAGACAAATAAGCCGAATCCATGCAGTTGAACTGCGGCCGGAGCGCGGCATTTATGCCGCTTCACCATACGAATTGCAGGAGGCACCGGATTCATTTGGACACACCCTTCAGTGCGGACGTTGAAGCGGCATAAATGCCGCGCTCCGGCCGCGTTGTCCATGCGTGTGCTGCCTGCGTTCTTTACGTTCACTGCATGGTTCCGGATAAAATCAACTCGCCGTGCTGGAAGCCGGCGTTCCGACAAGTTCCCGCTCTGTTTTCAACCGCAACTGGCCGCAGGCGGCGTCTATGTCGCCGCCTTTTTCGCGGCGGAGCGTGGCGGTGACGTCCTGCTTTTCCAGCGCGGCGAGAAAGCCCTCGCAGACTTCTTCGCTCGGACGGTGCCACGGCAGGCCCTCGACCTTGTTGTAGGGAATCAGGTTCACCTTGGCGAAAAGATTTTTCGCCAGCGCGGCGAGCGGGCGGACCTGGTCCAGCGCATCGTTGATGCCGGCGATCAAAATATATTCCAGCGTGATCATCCGGCCTTTCACCTTCTGATAATCCTCGCAGGCGGCGGTGAGTTCGTTGAGCGGATACTTTTTATTGACCGGCATGATGCGGTTGCGGACTTCATCCGTCGCGCCGTGCAGCGAAATGGCGAGCCGGAATTGCATCGGCTCCACGGCGAGCTTGCGGATCTGCGGCGCAAGTCCGCTCGTGGAAATGGTGATCTTCCGTGCGCCGATGCCGCCGCCCCACGGCGCGTTGAGAATTTTTAGCGCCTTGATTAAATTATCGTAGTTCGCCAGCGGCTCGCCCATGCCCATCACGACGATGTTGTTTATCAAGCGCGGAGTGCGGAGTGCGGAGTGCGGAGCGGGAGTCGTCGGTGATTCCGCACTCTGAACTTCGCGTTCCGCATTTCCTTCATGCCATCTTTCCGTCGCCAAAATCTGTTCCACGATTTCATGCACGCCGAGATTGCGTTTGAAGCCGTCGAGGCCGCTCGCGCAAAAGCGGCAGCCGTAGGCGCAGCCGACCTGCGTGGAGATGCAGAGCGTGTGGCGGTCGCTGGCTTCGCCGTAGAGCGCGGGATTGGCGGGAATCACAACGCTCTCGATGAACGCGCCGTCGGCGAGCTTCCAGAGAAATTTCTGCGTGGTGTCTTGTGAACCCTGCTTGGTGGTGAGTTCCAGCGTTTGCAGCGAAAACGTTTCGCGCAGTTTTTCGCGCAGGTTTTTGGAGAGGTTCGTCATCGCGTCCCAGGCCGTGGCGCGGCGGACGTAAAGCCAGTCCAGCAGTTGCGTGACGCGGTAGGCGGGTTCGCCCCAGGTTTTGAACTGCGTCTCCAGCTCGTCTTTCGTCAGGGATTTGATGTCAATCGGCACGCGACAGGATAAACCGTGCTGGCGGCGAAACCAAGCGGCGAGTGGGTTTCAATCCGTGAAGTTTTGGCGGAAGCCCGTTTGCATCCGGTTGAAATCGTCCAATTCATCGGCGGCGAGCGGTTGCACGCCTCCGCGCGGCACGGAAATGACTTTGGGCACCTTCCATTTCCAACGTTCCGCGTGGCCGTCGGCGAAGGAAAAATTGCAGCCTTGGTTGTGCCGGTTGGCCGGCACGTCCCACCAGACATCGGCGCTCCACCAATCCACCTCCACGGGAATTCCAAACTGGGTGTCAATGATTTCACCCTCATGCACGTCAATGAACACAAACAAACCGACCGGGGCCGGTTTGCGGATGCCGGTGGACTTGCTGTAGTGCGGGATGAAGGAGGAGATTTGTCCGGCATAGGTCAGGCCGTTGACGGACTGGCTCAAGTTGTAGCTGCGGAGGCGGGGCTGGGGGAGTTTCACGCCGCCCGGAGTTTCCAGGCTGGATTGATCCGCCGGACAGCGATAGATGCCCAGGGAGGAATTGTATTGAAACAGCAGGCCGCCCCGGAGGCCGGCCGGATCGGCTTCATAGGGGGCGACATTGGTGCACCACGAGGGCCCCTCGTTGCCCGGAAACGCCTTCAGCGTGGCTATGTTGTAAACAAAATTGTTGGGCGGCATGAGGTCCGCATTGTCGGACACGTAAAGCTGGAAGCACAGTTGAAGCTGTTTGAGGTTGTTCAGACAAACGATGGTGTGCGCCCGGCCCTTGGCCTTGCTCAACGCGGGCAGCAGCAGCGACGACAGGATGCCGATGATGGCAATGACCACGAGCAGTTCAATCAACGTGAATCCACCGGCGAAAATTCGCCGCTGCTGAAGAGATGGCTGCTGGCCGCGCATGAGAACTGGCTTAAAAGTATTCTCATCCGCCGCATCTGCAACCGGAATTTTCCCGGCAATGTAGTGGCACGGGCGTCCCGCCC
>JAYVCM010000267.1:0-10811 GCA_043749955.1 Limisphaerales bacterium
TTCACTCCAGCCGATGTCCCGCTGCAAAACCGGCGCGAGCAGGCCAAGGACCTGACGGTCCATGTAATTGATGGTGGTCGCGAAGAAGAGCAGCGCGCAGACGCGCCAGCGATAGCGGCTGAACGATGGCGGCGCTGCGGTCATTTGGCCGGCGCGTTGGTCTCCGGCTGCGCCACTTTATTTTTCTTTTCAGGATGAATTCCCTGTTTGGAAAGGTAGTTGTTAATTTTCCCTTTGCATTTCTGGAAGATTGCCGTCTTCTCCTCGGCACTGCCGCCGTCCATCGCTTCTTCGCGCGCCAGCTTGAGCAGCTCCAGGATTTTTTGTTTGTGCTCCTCGGCCAGATTGGGATAGGCCGTCATGTAGCCAGCGTAGGTGAACTGCACCTTGCCGTAAGTCATCTTGTCCTTCACCTGCTCGACTTGCGAAGACGTGAGGTTCTCCGAAAGCTTGGCGATGAAAGCATCGTGAATTGTTTTGAGTGAAGCGCGGATTTGCGCCACGGCATTCGTGTCCTTCGCGGCTGCTTTCAACTTGGCATCATTCTCGTCATGCCACGCGTTCAATGCCCGATACTGCGCGATGATGGCGTCATGGACTTTCGCGGTCTTGTCCGCATCCGTCAGCGCGAGGATTTTCAAGATGTCCGCCGTGCGGCCCTCGATAGCGGCGGTGTATTTCGCCTCCGCGTCTGCGGGCGTAGCATTCGTTTCAGCGGCGGGCGCTTCGGGGGCGGAAAGGACAAAAGCGACGGCAAGGATGGCAAGGGTGAGGAGTGTTTTTTTCATTAGCGTTAATTAGCGTGGATTAGCGGTTAAAAGTTTGTCCAAAATTTCGCGCGGCACTTTGATGGCCGTGCCGTGCTTGTGGTTTTCGGGAAACAAAACTTCCTTCGTCACGTCGGTGAAGGTTTTGAAATCGCGCGTCTTCACTGCGCCGTAAATTTTTTCGCGGTAGGCGTCGAAATAAACCAGCCAGTCAGCGCCAATCTTCAAGGCGCACGGGCCTTCGGTGAACTGCTGCGTGAACGGTTCAGAAATATTTTTCCAAGGTCCAAGCGGCGAACCGGCGAAGGCGACGCGCAAGTTGAGCCTCGGGCGGGTGTTGTCCTTGTGCAGCAGAACGTAACGCCCGGCGTCTTTCAAAATGAAGCTGTCAATCACGCTGAAACCCGGATCGAAAAATAATTTCGCCGGGGTGAAGCTGGTGAAGTCGCGCGTCGTCGTGAAATACAAACGATGATTGTTGTCGTGCTTCTCCAGCTGGTCTGGAAAACGTCCGGGAATCGTCGAGCCCCAGACAATGATGTAGGAGCCGACGTGAGGAGGCTCTGAACGATTGCCGATTTCCGATTTCCGATTTCCGATTTTAATTTGAGACTCGTCACCTCGTCTCCTACTCCACGAGCCGTCGTCGTAAAAAATTTCCGGCGCCCAGACGTTCACGGTGGTCGGCTCGTTGGTCATCACGGGAATAAATTTCTGTTCCGACCAGTGGATCAAATCTTTTGAACTCGCGCAGCCGAAGCCCTGGTCGCCGTGCCATCCGGCGGTCCAGACGAGATGAAAAATTCCATCCGGCCCGCGCACGATGCTCGGGTCGCGGAATTGTTTGTTCGTGCCAACGTCCGCCGACAGAAAAGTTCCCGGCACATTCGTCCAATGATAGCCGTCGTAACTGTAGAGGAAGCGGAGAAATTTCTGGTCGCCATCCCGGAACGAGGTGAACAAAAAGGCCTCACCATGACCGGCAGCAGTGCGCGAGGTCGCACAGGACGCGCACGACAACGCGAGCAGCACGGGCAGCAGCCATTGGAACATCAGACGGGACATCGGCTCATTCTAGTTTTTCCCGCGCCAAAGCATAATGAAAAAAGTGCCGGATGCATTTGGAATACTGCCATCCAGCCGTTCACGGCAGCGGCGGGCCGACTTTGATGCGGTAGAATTGCGCCGGCGAACTTCCGGCGTTGGTGTTCCAACTGAACGTCGCGCTTTGCGGATTGGTGATCCAGAGCGTGTCCCAATTCACGAGGTTGGACGAACCTTGCACGGCATAGTCCGGCCCGACTTGGCCGCTGACCGTGAAGCTGATTTGCCCGGCGGTGAACTGCGGCGCGGTGATGCCCGGCAGCGTGAGCAGATTGACGATGACTTGGAAATTCTGCGTGGCGCTCAAGCTGGGCGAACCATTGTCGGTGACGACGATGCGGACGGGGTTCGTGCTGTCCGCCTGCGTGATGAGCGGACGCCAATTGAAGATGCCGCTGCTCGCGCCCAGCGTCGCGTTGGTCGGCGCAATGGGCAGGCTGAAATTCAGAGTTTGCGGCGGTGCCTGTGCGTCCGTGACGTCGTTGGTGATGAGCAGGTTCACACCGACGTTGATGGTGCGGTCGGAAGCCGAAGCGGTGAACGACGGCGCGGTGTTTGGTGCGTTGGTCGGAGTCAGGTGAATGCCGATGGTGTTCGTGTAAGCGAACGCCGTGCTGTCCGTGACCTTGAACGTGAAGCTGCCGAGCGCGTTGGTGGTGATGGCATTCGTGAAGGTCACGGTTCTGCCGTTCAAACCTGCCGTGCCGTTCGTCACGCCGATCAGAAGATACGTCGGCGAAAGGTTCGTGAAGCCGCGGGTGAACTGGTTCAGATCCACGGCGAGCGGCGTGCCGTTGGTGCAGTCGCAATGCGGCGCGGCGAGCCAGTTCAAGTAGCGCTCCAGTTCCGTGTAGCCGTCGCCGACGAGGTCGGAATTGGCGTCGGAAAAATTTCCCGCCGGAGAATTCGGATTCAACCCCTTCACCGTTTCCCACCAGTCGGGGATTCCATCGTGGTCGGTGTCGAGCGGCACGTTGTAGGTGGAGTAAGGCGGCCACGGTGCGTTGGGCGAATAATTTGCCGCGCCGACGGCGTTGGTGAAATCGCGCACGTCGTTTTGCGAATCAATGAAGCCGGGATAATTCGGACTCGGACCGGGCTGCACGACGCCAAGGATGATGTAGGGATTTCCGTTCGTGCCGGTGTAATGCGTGGTGCGATCCAACACCTCGCCGATGACGCGCCGGTCAATCGCATCAGGCAGCGGCTGGTTGCAGCCGGTGTCGGACAAAACCAATTTCAGCGCGTTGCTCGCCGATTGCGACACAACATAGGACGGAAAAATTTCCGCGTTCGTCTGCACCTGTGCCTGCACGGTCGCGCCGTTGTAGAACGAGCCCGTCATCCAGTTGTTGGTGAAATACGTTTTGCCTTCCATCACGTTGCCCGCGAAATAATACCACTCGTTGCCCCAATTGGTGTTGATGGCGTCGAGCTTCAACAGCCACGTCGCGTAAGGATTGGAAACGAACGGACGGAAATAATTGCTGACGTTGTTGCATCGCTGCACGCCGCCGTCGGTCGTGCGGCCAAGCCAGTTATAGACAACGTTGTTGCGGATATCGAGCGAGCCGGCGTAGTGCGAACTCTGATCGAGTCCACCCGCGAGTGACCAGTTGCGGTCGGTCGAGTGGGCGATAAGGTTGTGGTGGTAGCTGCCGATTTCGCCGCTGATGGACGCCGCAAACGCGTGGGCCTCGTAAAAATTCCGGTCGGACGCGAGGTAGTGATAGGAATGTTGCAACGGCTCGGAAATCAGATTGTGCTGGAAGGTGATCATCGCCGACTGGCTGCCCACCGCGCCGCTCTGGCGCGAACTGCTCGCCTCGTCCATCGTCCAACTGATCGAGCAGTGATCAATGATCGAGTGCGAAGAATTTCCCAGACCGATGCCGTCCATCGCCTGCTGCGCCGCGTCGCCGAGACGGCAGCGCATGAAACGCATGATGACATCGGTGCAACTGCTCATGCCTGCGCGCCAGTTCGCGAGGCAGATGCCTTCGCCCGGCGCGGTCTGCCCGGCGATGGTGAGATAACCATTGCCAATAACGCAGGGAGAATTCAGCCGGATCAAACCGGAAACTTTGAACACGACCGTGCGCGGGCCGCTCGCGGCGATGGCCGCGCGATAACTGCCCGGCCCGCTGTCGTTGAGATTCGTCACTTCAATCACCACGCCGCCGCGACCGCCGCGCGCAAATCTTCCGTAGCCTTCCGCCGTTGGAAACGCCAGGTGCCGCGTGCGAAATTTCCAGACCGTGCCGATGACCAGATTTGTCGCGCCATTGGCCACGTCGAGTTGATCCACGCGCCAGTAGTAAGTCAGCGCGCTGTTGAGATTGGTCACGTTGAACGAGTTCGTGCCGTTAGCGGCGGCAGGGGCGGAGAGCTGTTTGAATTCCGGCGAGGCGATGGTCGCATTCGCCACCGCCACCGGATTCGTGCCGAAGTAGAGCAAGTTGGAAATGGCAAATCCCGCCGGCACCCATTGCAACGTCAGCGCGCCGGCGCTGGCCGTGCCGGGCAGCGGCACGTCGTTGTTCGCAAACGCGTGTTCGTCGCCGGGCAACGGAAACACGTCCGTGGCCAAAGTGCCGGGCGGACTCGGCCGATCAATCTCAAAACCGTTGAGGATGACGAAATCCAGACCGCTGCTGTGATCCGGATCGAAGTTCAACAACACCGGCTGGCCATCGTAGCTGTTGGTGACGTAAAAAAAGGCGAAGCCGCATTTGCTGTCGTTCGTCGCGTAATAACTGGGCACGTTCGTGTAGGCCGGCGTGCCGTTCACGCTGATGATGCATTTGCTCAAGACCTGCCCGGCATGCCATGCGACCAACGGCGCTTTTGCAAAATAATCGTTGTGATACGTCGTGATGGTGTGCACACCGGCCGACAGGTTGGAAAGGGTGAAACTGAATGCGCCGCCATTGGTGTAAGGCATGTCTATCGAAACGTTGTCCTTGTAATGCACCCGGCAGCCATCCATGGACAGGCGCCAGCCGGCATTGGGATCCGAACTGGTGTTATTGCCGTCCTTATTCGCGTAATCGGCCTTGAGGTAGATGATTGAAGTTGCGGCCGGAAACGTCTGTGTCAGCGTGCAACGCGTGACGCTGCCGATATTCGTCGCGATGGGCAGCCCGGTGTCGGCATCGTAAGTGAAGGTGTAATTCGTGAAAGACTGGGAGACCACTCCTCCGGTCGTGGTGATGTCCCAGCGGCTGAACCCCGGCGCCGTCGTGTCCGAACGCACCGCCCCGTTGATGTCCACGCTCAACAACTGCGCGCGCGCAACGTGAAACGCAGACTCCAACAAAATCATCAGGGCAATGCGCCGTAAAAAATAGCTCATGGAATCAGGCGGAAAGATAACACAACGGCGCCGGAATATGTTTTGAAATTCTGCGAAATACCATGAGAAAACTGCGCGGGAGTGGTGGTGGCACAGGCATCTTGCCTGTGAGTTTCTTTGCGCGCTTTGCGTTCTCTGCGGTCAGTTCCTCGGCAGCCAGACCGACATCTCCGACGGCCCGCGATTCTGCCAGACGGAATAGGGGATGAATTTCACGCTGATGGGTTTCAACTCCGGCGGCTGGACTTCGCGATATAATTTTCCACGCCAGTTCTCCCCGGCCCGCGCGAGCGCTTTGCCTTCGAGGACAACAATGCCGTCCAGCAAACGCCGGTCGTAGCGCGCGCTTAGTTGAATGTCCGCTGGAATCAACACGTCCGAAATGTTCACACCCGCCGGCAAGTCCGGCGATTCGAGACAATAAACCATTGGGCCGCGCTGAACCGCCACTTGGTTCAAATCCTCCTCGACGAGCGGATTCGCTTCCATCAAACGCGCGGGCATGGGCAGATCCAAGTCCACAAAATCGCCGGACGACCACACGCGGCGGATTTCGTGGTATGTGGCTGCAGGCATCTTGTCTGCCGTAGAGGACGGCATCCTGCCGCCCGGATTTGCGTCCGAACTGTTTGTGGCTTCAGTTTTTTTTACGCGCTCATCACGGTCACGGTTTTTTCCGCCGGGCTGGAAGCCCGGCTCTACGGCAGGCAGGATGCCCGCCGCTACCGGCCCGTCGTTCACCCGCACGCTCGCGCCCTCCGCCCAGCCGGGAATCCGCAGCTTCAACGCAAATTCTTTCTTGCCGCACTCAATAATTTTTATCCGCACCCGCCCGCTCCACGGATACTCCGTTTCCTGCGACAATTTTATTTTCTCGCCAGCCAGTTCCGTCGCCAGCGAACTGCCGCCGTAAAGATTCACCCAAATCGCGTCGCCAGATTTTGCGTAAGTGTAGCCGGCAGATTCAGCGATGGTGCGCACCAGATTCGGCGGGCAGCAAAACGAACTCACGAACGGCACGCGTGTCCGCGGCCAGCGCAATGCCACCGGCAGCGGATCCGTCACGCGCAACGGATTCGTGTAAAAGAAATTCGTTCCGTCCAGACTCACGCCGGAAAGCACGCTATTGTAAAGTTCCAGCTCCACCACGTCCATGAACTTCGCCTCACCCGTCGCCAGAAACATCCGCCAGTTCCAGAGCGCGTTGCCGATGTTCGCGCAGGTCTCGTTGTGCGCCGTGAGGTTTGGCAGTTGAAAATTCCGCCCATAGGCCTGATGCACCCGCGTGATGTTTTTCTGGTCTTTGCCGCCGTCCGGCGCCGCGCCGTCGTAAAGCGCGCCGCAGCCGCCGGTGATATACATTTTTTCCGTGACCACGTTCGTCCAGATTTTTTCCAGTGGCGGCCACAAGTTCGTGTCGCCGGTTTCCAAAAATAAATCCGCCGTCCCCGCATAGAGATAATTGGCGCGCACCGCATGGCCTTCGGCTTCATCCTGTTTTTCAAACGGGAGGCGGTCTTGATTGTCCGCGCCGCCGTCTTTGATTTCACCGCGCAGCTTGAAAACAATTTTCGCGAGCTCCAGCAAGCGCGGCTCGCCTGTCTCGCGATACAAATCAATCGCGCCCATCAAATGCGACGGGCAGACCGAGCTGCGCGCGTTCTCCGGCGCATTGGAAAAAGTCGTGCCCAGAAAATCCGCCGCCTTGAGCGCGACCGCCAGCAGGTTCGTTTTGCCCGTCACACGATGATGCACCGCCGCCGTCGTCAGCAGATGGCCGAGGTTATACATCTCGAAATTGTTGCGGTCGCTGAACGGCAGCGCGTTCGTGTCACCGTTGCGCTGCTTGATCAGCACCGGCGTGTGCAGGTAGCCGTCCGCCCGCTGCGCCTGGGCGATGACGGCGATGATTTCATCCAGGCGCGATTCGAGCGCGGGATTTTTCTCCACCGCCAGCGACGCGCTCGCGCCTTCGATCCACTTGTAAAAATCGCCGTCGTTGAACGGAGCGCCGCGCGACTTGCCTTCAGCGAGTCCGGCGGCGATTTCAAAGTTGCGAAAAAATTGCGTGTAGTTTGTGCCTTCCATCAAACGCTCCATGCTGGGAATCATCTGCGTCCGGCATAGTTCAAACCGGTCCGCCCAGAAGCCGGAAGTCCAGCGCGCCTCGCCGAGCGCGAGCGGTTCAACTTTGGCAAAGGGAATTTTTTCTGAAGCGAAAATGCTTGGCGTAAGGCAAAACAAAGTGACGGCAAAAACGATGACAGAAATTGTGTTCACGACCGCCCTCACCCTGACCCTCTCCCCCGAGGAGAGGGAACAGCTTCGTCGGTGCGTTAAAAAGTTCGGCTGACCGTCTTGCGAATGCAGCGCCCGGTGGTTCCAAGACGCCGGGAACATTTCTCCCTCTCCCCGGGGGAGAGGGCCGGGGTGAGGGCGGGCGTTATTTTTCTCCCAGACAAATTTCATTTCATTCCTTTCCCCGCATCGCGTTTCTCCAGTTTCACTGTCTGCGGCACGACACCGAGAATTATAAAGCTTCCGTTGCCGATGAATTCCAATTTCTGCCGTCCCGCCTCGTAACGAAACGCGTGGACATCCACGGCGGGACATTCCTGAATCGTCGCCGCATTTTCAATCACCGGCTCCACGCCGCCGCGCTCGTCCGCCTGCGCCGCAAATTCCAGCTTGGGCACCTGCAGCCAGATGTCGCGTTCCTCCTTGAAATAACCGACCAGCACCTGCACCGGCTCGGCGGCTTCAAATTCCACCGGTTCGTAATGCCCGCCCTTCGCCGTCTCATGCGAGAGGCGGATGCCCGTCAACCCGTTCAACTCCGGCGCGAGTTTTTCCACGATGTATTTCCGGTCGGTGAAAACCTTTGCGCCGACTTCAATCTTGTAAGGTTCCGCGTTCGTGCCGATGAGCTTGAATTTGGCGGCGGGCCACGCGGCGATAGGAACGCCGGTCTCCGACCCGGCGCGTTGTTGATTTGTATTTTCGTCGAGCCGTGCCGGAGCCCGGCGCTCCGCCACCTTCGCCTGAAAATCGGCCAGCTCTTTTTGATAAAGCGGCACGAGCTGCGACCAGAGATAATTTGTACCCTTCCCGTTCTCACCGCCGCGCACCGGAATTTTCCGCTGCGACGTCTGCATGGAGTTGGCGTAGTGGTAGGTTTTTTCCGTGAGCGCAACCAGCTTCTGATAATCGGCGAGACTTTCGGCCAGGAATTTTTCCGCGTGTTCCAAGTCTGAAATTTCATGACTCAAGTCGAAGCGTAAAACCAGTTCGGCGGCGCGCACCTTGGCGGCGTAGCTTTGCGCCATGGCTTGGATGCAGCGCGCGTCATTTTGGAGACGTTCAAACTCGCCGCGGTTTTTTGTCACGGGTGATGGGACGGATGCGACCAATGCGACCGCGTTGCTCGAATAGGTCAACGCTTCCGTGATGATCGTCTCCGGTGTTTCGCCGATGTGCGCCTCGTGATTCCATTCCTTCTTCACATACTCATCCAGCCGTTCGCCGGGCGGCGCTTGCGAGAGCCACAAGTCTTCAATCGCGCCGTATTTCATCGGGTTCACCAACTGGTCAAGCGTCATGCCGAGCGAGAGCGTCTGGCGGTTGCCTTCGGTAATGCCGAAGCGCCGGATCAAGCGCGGCGCGACTTCGCCGGCCGCGTTGTAAGCGTCGAGAATTTTCTCCGCTGCGTTCGTGTTGCCATATAATTCCGCCAGCCGCGAAATCCAATACGCGCGATCTTCCTTGTCCGGCACGTCCGGATTCCACGCGTAACGCGCCCAGGCTTCGAACCAGATCCAGTCGCGATTCCATTGCCGTAGTGGCACAGGCGTCTCGCCTGTGTGTTCCTCAACAATGTCCGGCGCGTAAGGCCAGTTCCAATACGACAGCGGATACAGATGGATTCCGCTCGCACCCAAACGGTCGCGCGAGGCTTGCACAGATTTCTTGATGAACTCCGTGTCGCCATAACGAAATGGTTCGAGGTTGGAGAGGATGTGGATGTTCACCAGATGCGGCCCCAGCTTGCTCATCGCGAGATGTGTGGCCTGACCTTTGCCGCGCGGCTCCCACGTCGTGAGCGACTCGCCGTTGTATTTCGTCTCCGTGAACAGATTGGAATAGACCTGAAAACACGCGGGCATGATGGCTTCGGGATTCATCGCGTGCGTGCGGATGACCACGGGCGGTTGCTCCTTCAGCCCGGCGGCCTTCATACCGTCCAGCACACCGGGCAGAATGGTCTGCGTCGCCCACGCGACTTGATTGCTCGTGCCCTGCAACGCCTCGCCGAGACAGACCATCAGCCCGACGTTCGGAAATTCCTTCACAAATTCCGCGATGGACTTGCGCGTGTAATCCGCGACGAGCGGCGTCGGCGCGGAAAGCTGCGTGGAAATCCCGTTCGTTTCGGCAAATGGTTTTGAGACGAAAATGTTGTAAAACATCTGCACCAGCCAGATGCCGCGCTTGTCACACTCCTGCGCGAGCCAGCGGAACTGCTCCTGATTTTTTTGGAACAGGTCATCCGGCACTTCGACCGCGTAGGGATAATCCTTGAGCCGCACGAGCGACGCGAACGGATGGCCGTTCCACAAATAAAGGGTGTTCATCCGGTTCGCGACGAGCGAATCCAGATACTCCGTCCAAAGTTTTTTATCGTAGAACCACGGGAACAATTCCGGCGTGTAGGGATACTCATAAACTTTGCGTCCTGGCAGGATGTAAGTCTTCTGCATCCCGACACAGGTGCCGCGTAGTTTCATTTTTGGCGCGTCAGCAAAGCCCGGAATAAAATGCTGTCTGTTGGTGAATCCGCCTGCGGCCCGGATACGTTTTGCCAGTTCAAGACAGCCATACAAAGTCCCCGAATCTCCATTGCCTTTGACCGCATGAAAATTCGCGCAAGTGTCGTCAAAAAAACCTTCCGGGCTTGCCACGCCGCTGGCGGAAAACGAAAGCGCATTGCCGCCGGAATAATATTTTTCAAGAACGCTTTCACCAACCGTGCCAACGAGAATGAATGATCCATGCACCCGATTCGTGTCGTCGTGAACGACCATGGCATCCTTGTTCACCGCCTTGAGCGCCTCTGCAATTTTCTCGGCGCCAAACACCACGCGCGGCGCGGCGTTTGAGGCGATGATGATGGAAACCGTTTCCGCGCGGGCCAGAAGCGGCAAAAAAAACGCGAGCAACGCAAACGCAGCCCGGCACGCCAAAGGCCAGCGGCGCACGGCGCGCGTGTGGCGGCGGCCATCCTGGCTGCCGTAGAGGGCGCGCTTCCAGCCGCCCGGAAAAAACCAACCGGCTTTCGGGGCGCGTAAAAAAAATCCGCACAACTTGGAAATGCGAAAGTTTTTTTCCGCCGGGCTGGAAGCCACGGCTCTACGGCAGGCAGGATGCCCGCCGCTACGCGCGCTCGCAGATGAATGGCCGCAGTTCATTTGGATGCCGCAATGATTCTGCAAATTCCCGCCGATGCAAATAGGAAAAACGCCAAACGAGAATGGGTTTCTGCCGCAAAGGTTGGAGCGCCGGTCTCCGACCCGGCGTGGTGCGGCTTG
>JAYVCM010000268.1:0-5642 GCA_043749955.1 Limisphaerales bacterium
CCTCTGGGGCATGGGGCAGATGATGTTCACGAAATACATCGTGGTGGTGGACGCCGGCGTGAACGTCCACAACACCAGCGAAGTGCTGTTCCATCTCACCGCCAACACCGATCCGCAACGCGACAGCCTCTTCACCAAAGGCCCGTCCGACGTGCTCGACCACGCGACGAGCGAGATCGCCATCGGCAGCAAGTTGGGCATTGACGCGACGAAGAAAATTCCCGGCGAAGGTTTCAAACGCGCCTGGCCGCCGCTCATCAAGATGGATGAAAGTGTGAAGACGAAGGTGGAGAAATTGTTTGGTCCGTGGGCCAAATGAATTAATCAAACCAACACAAATATGTGCAATGCATGGAATCATCCGGCGGATTGCAATTGTGGTTGGGGTGGTGATGGAAACTTTGGTGGGTTTGGCGGCTACGGAGGAGGTGGAGGTGGTTACGGTGGCTGGCGAATTAGGGATGATGGTCAAGTTTTTGAGTTTCCATTCATCACATATCCAAGTTATGTCAATCCGAACGCTCGCTGTCCTGTCTGTGGTGCTGAAGTATATTTCTATCAATCTCCCTATGGTGGCAGAGTGTTCTTTGACGACCTCGGCCCGCCGTGGCCCAAGCATCCATGCACTGACAATCCCGTCGTTCAACATCATTTCTCATCCGCCGAAAGTCGCGCACGATTTCTGATTAGCACGAAGCCCCAGCCAAGCGAATCAGATTCACAGACTGAAGAACGCAAAGAGCCAGCAGAGACCGAGAAACTAGCGCCCATCACACCGGCACGCCTAGCGATGTGGATCAAGGATGGCTGGATGCCTTTCGTCGTTTCGCGAATTGCCCCGCGCCGGATAGGAATTGAAGCAGAGGGCAAGTTGTTCGTGTCAGCCGGAAGTGAACCGGTTGCTTTCCGAATCATTCAGAGTTCAGCCGACTCGCGATTCTATCGCGCGCAAGGACAACTTCGGATTGGATTTTCGCTGATTCAAAATACGAGTCCAATTCTTACGGCTTTGAACGAATGTCCAATCTTGCTCAAAAAAGACCCAGACTTGGAGCATCTCATTTTAAGTTCATTTATTTTGACTCGCGAAGGTGAGATTGAGGAAATTACTTTGAGCATCGGCGGGCACTTGATTGCAAATTCTGGACAGGAGGCACAAACATCATGATGGCATTTTGGAATTCGGTTGATAAGGCGACCAAGGAAGGATTTAAGCTGGCTTGGTTCGGGGTCGTCGCAGCAGTTCTTGGGAGGTTTTTGCCGGAATATGGTTGGTTGTCTTGGTTCGGAATTGGAACGACCGCGATTGGTCTTGTGTTGCGACAACGAGGGGAGCACCTCAAAAAACTTGACGGAGCGCCACGGAAAATCTCGATTGCTGAAAAACAAAATCTATTGCGTGGTTTGCACGACGTTCCAAAATCGCCCGTAAAAGTTCACTTCATGGGTCACGACCCTGAAACAAAACAGTTTGCCGTCCAAATAAAGCAGTTGCTTGAGGAAGCAGGATTTCATGTGGAGGCATTCAGCGGTGCTTTGGCGTTTGAACCTTTGACGGGATTATTCATCACTGTTTGCGAGTTGGATTCTCAAAATCCAACCGCGTTAGGAATTCAGAAGGCTTTTATTTCAGCCGACATACCTACGGAATTTAAGGCCTTGTTCAAACAAAAAGAAACTAGCATCGAAATTTGTGTGCATGGGAAACAGCCGCGACTGCGTTGAGTTTTCTGATTTGCGCGTTCACGCGCGGGATGTTCTGTGTTGCGTCATCCGAGAATCCCAACGGGATTCCGTCCCAAAGCCCAGGGTTGCGAGGCACGAGCTACCCTGGGTCACCGTCCGCAAAAATTCCCAACCGCAACGCGGTTGCGGCCATCCCCGTCCGTCCATCGCGCGCGACATTCGCCACAACCGCGTTGCGGTTGAATCCATTTCCGCATCGTGACCCTCGGCAACCTTGGGCTGGAGGCCGCAATCCCGTTGGGATTGGTCGCGGACACGGTTCACGCATCACGCCGATTCAACTTCCATGCGTCCGAATCGTTCACGGAATTTTCAACGAGCATCGCATCGCAAAACATCCGCGCAATTTTCTCGACGCACACATTCGCGCCCTCCAAGAATCCCAACGGGATTCCGTCCCATAGCCCAGGGTTGCGAGGAACGAGCTACCCTGGGTCACCGTCCGCAAAAAATTCCCAACCGCAACGCGGTTGCGGCCATTCCGGTTTCACCATAAGCTAGAACTCGTATGAGACCGAAAACACTGGCTGAAGTCGCGCAACTCGCAATCAATGGCGATTCTTTCGACCGTTGTCTCGCAAATTTCCTAGACGAATTTTACGCCGCGCCAAATGTCAAGGCGCTCGCCGACGCGCCACCGCTGTTGGCGATGCAGAATGGCGAGCTTGGTCGCGTGCAAGACGCTTATCTCGCCGCAACTGCTGAAAAACTGGCCAGCGACAATCAATTTCCGGTTCCGGCGTGGACGGATGCCGAAACGCGCAAACTGCATCGTCCGTGGTTCGCCTCACCGCTGCTGGCTTTGCGGACAGTTTTGCTTTTGGAAAGTCCGGCCGCCTTTCGCTCGCGCAATCTGTTCATCAGCCAGAACGCGCTGACTCGCGCATGAGTGCCTCTCAACTCTCAACCATGAACGATCAACTCACTTGCGGCCTTGACGCGACGAAGAAAATTCCCGGCGAAGGTTTCAAGCGCCCCTGGCCGCCGCTCATCAAGAGGGATGAAACCGTGAAGTCGAAAATTGATTCGCTTTTTGGAAATGCCGGTGACAAGTTTTAAGAATCGCTTTAAGCTCTCATTGCAAACCACAAACCAATTGTAGCCATGAAAAAAGAAACCACAAACCAGCAAACGAAAAACCCAGCGAACAATAAAAAACCTTTGGATCCACGGGAGCATCCGAAAGCCCGGGATTCGAGGGGTTCAGCGGGGCGCGAAGAAATTCGTTCCCAGACTCCGAGGGTGTCCGCTCCCCGTCAGTCCAACCGTCCCACCGCCCACAGCAAATAAGATGAGGCTCGCTGGCATTGAAAGGATGAAGGCAGACGTGAAGGCAAAATAATTGACCTCAAGGGGCCGATGGCTTCGACCCCGCGACCAGCGAAATCGCCAGCGGCGGCAAACTCGGCATTGTTGCGACGAAGAAAAATTCCCGGCGCAGGTGGAAAAACTTTTCGGCCGATGAAGCCCTCGGACAAGTTCATGTTGCATATGCAACATGAACTTGTCCGAGGTCATTGGCGGTTGAATGTGCGCAGTTGCCGGCTCGCATCGCGGAACACTTCCACCCGCCGCCGCCACGCCTGCTGCCCCAGGTAATCGGACGGCAGAATCCGGCCCGGCAGCAGCGGATCGTTCGTCACCGCCTCCAGCCACGCTTCGCGCTCCGCCGCCGCCCAGCGCCGCAACGCCTTCGCCGCCGCGTCGTTCCGCAGCGCGCCGCCCGGCCGCTCGTCGAGGATTTTCAGATGCCGGGCATGGCGGCGGTTGATGCGCTCGAAGTCCCACGCGCCCGCGACGATTTCCGCGTCCGATTCCCCCGCGCCCGGCCGCGCCTCAAGCAGGATGAGCGATTCCACATTGATCTTCCCGCCGCCGAGAATCTGCCGTTCCTCCGTCAGCGGATCGGGCGTGATCCACACGCTGTTTTGCAGGAAACCGAAGCCTTTATCACGCAGGTAGCGTCGCAGGCGTTCGCGCTGGGAATTATGTCCCATGGGCACGTCGAAGAGCACGAGCCGCCATTGACCGTCCCAAGGCCGCGCCCAGCGTTCCTCCGGGTCGCGCCCGCCCAGGACATGCAACCGCCCCTGCGCGGAGAGCCGATAGAGGCGGTCATCCGGGGAAGTGGTGTCGCGCTCCAGGAGTTGTTGTCGCTCCAACCGCGACACCTGTTTGAGCAGCCCGTTGCGGTAGGCCCAGCTTTCGTAAGAATCAGTCAGGTTGCGGAAAGTGGGCCGCGTCAGCACTTCGGCGGACCAAAGCAGGAAGTTCAGGAATTCTTCGGTCTTGGGATTCATGGCGGGAGTATGGACAAGTTTATGTTGCAGCTGCAACATGAACTTGTCCCAATGTCGCGGGCGGTTAAACGTGCGCCGGTGCCGGGTGGTGGCAGGAATTCCAGCCCGAATTTTTTCGCACTCTCCATCACGCGCGGGGTGTCCTGCGGTTGCGGCGGACTCATCGCGCCATTCACCCAATCTCCATTCAATCCTGCTTGTTGAACACGCGATGGGCCACGCGGTCGCTCTTCCGGCGGTTCTGCCAGCCGGCGCGCTTTTCGGCTTCGCGGAGGTAGCTGATTTCGAGCTGGAGTTTGACGAAGCTTTCGTGCCGCTCGCGCGGGAGCGTGCCGGCGACGAGCGCGGCGAGCACCGCACAGTTTTTCTCTTTCGTGTGGGTGCAATCGCGGAAATGGCAGCCCGCCGCGAGCGCTTCGATTTCGGGAAACGTTTCCTTCGCGCCTTCACCGGCAGCCCAGATGTGGAATTCTCTCATGCCTGGCGTGTCAATGACCACGCCGCCCTTGGGCAGAAAAATCATCTCGCGCCACGAAGTTGCGTGCCGGCCTTTGGCGTCTTGCTCGCGCACTTCCAAGGTCGCCTGAATGTCTTCGCCGTAGAGCTGGTTGATGAGGCTTGATTTGCCGACGCCCGAAGTGCCGATGAAGACCACCGTGTCGCCGGGTTTGATCAGGGCCGCCAATTTTTTCACGCCGCGCCCGGTGAGCGCGCAAGCCGCCAGCACCAGCGCATCGCCCGCCACACGCGTGGCCTCGGCGAGCTTGGCGTCGAGGTCGTCACACAAATCAATTTTATTGAGAATGACCACCGGACGCGCGCCGCTGTCGTGCGCCATGACGAGCATCCGTTCCAGCCGCGCGGCGTTGAACGTCGAGTCGGCGGCGGTGACGAGGAAAACGGTTTCAATATTTGTGGCGAGAATTTGCGCGGCGGATTCGCGGCCGGTCATCTTGCGGACAATCTGCGTGCGGCGCGGCAGGATGGCTTGGATCATGGCCTTCTCCTCGTTGGGCACGAGCTTCACGGCGACCCAGTCGCCGACCTTGGGAAGTTTGGAATGATCGCCGCGCGCTTCGTGCATGGCCTTGCCGGTGATCTGCGCGGTGAGTTCCGCATCCACGGTCCAGACGCGGTAGAAATGTTTGTCCTCCACCGCGACGCGCGCCGGGACAAGTCCCTTGGCGAGGTGCGGCGCGAACTGCGCGTCGCGCTCCGCGTTCCAGCCGAGTTTGGTCAGGCTCATGCGGGGCCACCTGCCGCGAGAAATTTTTTCGTCATCTTCGCCAGTGCGTCAATCCACGCCGGATGCTCGTTCATGCACGGGATGCGCATGAATGCTTTGCCGCCGCCACTCGCAAACTCTTCCTGACCACGCATCCCGATTTCCTCAATCGTCTCCAGACAGTCGGACACAAACGCCGGGCAGATAACGAGCATCTTTTTCTTGCCCGCCTGCGCGAGCCTCGGCAGTTCCAAATCCGTGTATGGCTTGAGCCATGGGTCTTTGCCCAGACGCGACTGGAACGAGACGGAATACTTTTCCGCCGGAACCCCCGCAAGCTTCACGAACGCGCGCGTCGTGGCGAAACATTG
>JAYVCM010000269.1:0-5284 GCA_043749955.1 Limisphaerales bacterium
GCATTGCAAAATTGATCCAGCCGTTGCAACGCCGTGTCGCGGAACGATACTTCGTCGCGCAAAATCACCGATGAATTCAGCGGCCACGCAGAATCAGGCAACGCGGCCGGCTCGAAGCCCGCGCCCGTCAGCTTGTGGGTGGAGCGCAAGGCGTGCGCGAGATAATCTGTTTCCACCGGCGCGTCGAGTTGCACGATGTTGGTGGCGGTGGCCGTGGCGGCGAGCCAGGCGGAGTCGTCGGCGGGAAGATCATCCGCATCAAGCGCGACGCGGAGGCCGACCACATCGGTCGGCCAGACGCAGGGAATGTTCAGCTTGTTGTCACCCACCTGCAAAGAAATCGTTTCCTTGGCGATCAGTTTTTCACCGGCATACACCGTGAGTTCGCGTTTGTCTGACGCCGGTTGAAACTGGCGGATGGTGACTTCCAAACTTTCTTTCGCTGGGTTTGCTTTGCGTAACGAGATGATTGCCGCCTGCCGTTGCGGTGCGGGCGATGCGCCGATGAAATGAAAGCTGACACCCGGTGGAAGTTTTTGCGCGAGATCCGTGCCGCGCCAGCCGGCGCGCTGTTCGTCCGCAGCCCAGGCTAAAATTTTTGTTCCGGCGGCAGCCTTGGCCAGCGCATCGCCCGCCAGCCGCAACGGCTGCGCGTAGCGGGTTTTGTCAAAGCCGGGTCTCGCGGCGGCCAGCGCCGTGCGGACGCGCGCGAGGTCATCACTCATCGGCACAACCCAGACCGGTTCGGGCTGCATCACGAGCAGCGCGGCCTGATCGCCGGGCTTCAACTCGTCGAGCTGGCCGAGCGCCCAGCGTTGCGTGTCGTCCCAGCATCCGCGCGCCTGCTGGCTCATGGAATTGTCGAGCGCGATGACGAGCGCGCGGCGATTGCTGGCGGGTGACGCGCCCCAGAACGGACGCGCAAACGCCGCGCAGAGCAAGGCAATGGCGAGACAACGCAACAGCAGCGTAAGCCAGCGCAGCAAACGATTTCGCCGCGTGTCGCGCAGGGCGGATTCGCCGAGAAAGCGCAGCGACGGAAACCGCACCACCGCGCGCGGTTTGCGGCGCAGCAGATGCAGCAGCACCGGCAGCCCGATGAGGGTCGCGCCGGCGAGGAAGCCTGGGAAGAGCCAGTTCATGAGGGAATGGGAAACATCCAACAACCAACATCCAACATCCAACATGCATTGAACTCATGCGCCGCCGCCGCTGAACATTGGATGTTCAGTGTTGGATGTTGGTTGTTGGATGTTTTGAATTTCTTCATCGCGTCCGCTCCTTTCTCGCCGCGAGATAACTCGCGAGCGCGGCGACCGGCGGTTGGTCGGTGCGGAGCTGGATGAAATCGCCGCTGACCGCGCGGAAATTTTCCTCCAGTTCCAGACAGAAATGGTTGAACCGTTCCAGATAGCCTTGGCGCACCGCTGGCGCATCGAGCTGCAACCGCGCCCCGCTCTCGGCATCCACCCATTCGCCGGCATGATCCCGGTCAAAGTCCGCTTCGAGCGGATCAACGATTTGCAAGCCGATCAGGTCGTGACCGTCGTAACGCAACCGGCTCAAGACCGTTTCCAGCGCGGGCAGCTCTTCATAAAAATCGCTCGCGATGACCACCAGGGAACGCGGTGGAAGAATTTCCGCGAGGGCTGCGAGCGAGCGGGCCAGCGCGGTGTGCCGCTGCGGTGAAAAATTTTCCATGCGCCCGATGAAGGTCTGCCAGTGCGCAGCGGAGGAGCGGGCGTGGAGAAAATCCACCAGCTCCGCGCCGGCCAGGCCGAAACCAAACGCGTCGCCCTGGCGCTGCGCGAGCGTGGCGATGCCGGCCAGCGCCAGGCGCGCAAACTCCAGCTTGTTCATCGCGCCGGGCCGCGAGGTGAAATCCATCGAGGCGCTGGCATCGAGCACCGTGAACACGCGTAGTTGCGCCTCGTCCTCGTATTGCTTGACGTGCAGCCGGTCACTGCGACCGAACAGCCGCCAGTCCACGCGCCGCAGATCATCGCCGGGTTGATAATCCCGATATTCCGCAAACTCAACGGACGAACCTTTCTGCGGACTGCGATGGCGTCCGCTCAAGAAACCGTCCACGAGGCAGCGCGAGCGCAGGGCGAGCGACGGCAAATCGGCGAGCAATTGCAAATCGAGCGGCGGCCAGGTGCGGGCCGGCGCAACACGGGCCGCGAGCGGCGGTGTTCGGGCCAGCCGGTCAAGCAGGGGCGCGATGGCCGCTGCTGTGCGCGGCAGCGTTGGTGGAACGCGAGAAATGGGCGGCGGCGTCATGATCAAAATGGGAACATCGAACATTCAACATTCAACATCGAACATCCAATGGGCGGGGCGCGGAGTTCACGCCGCTTCAGCATCGGAACGCAAGAGACATTCCGCACATGAACCGACGTGCGGACGTTGCAGCGGGCTGAAGCCCGCGCGCCTTCCTCACTTCGGCGTTGAGCGTTGAAGGTTGGATATTGAATGTTTTCCATTTTTTATTTCACCGTTTCCAGCAGCCGGTCAATCAACATGTCCACGGTCTGCTTCTCGGCTTCGGCACGGTAGTTGGTGATGATGCGATGGCGCAGCACAAGCTTGGCGGCGTGTTGGATGTCTTCGCGCGACACATTGAAACGTCCGGCCAGCACGGCGAATACTTTTCCGGCGAGCGCGAGATACTGCGAAGCGCGCGGGCCGGCGCCCCACTGCACGAAACGCCTGATGAAGTCGGGGGCCGTGCTGTTGTCCGGGCGCGTCGCCTGCACCAGCGACACGGCGTAATGCGCGACCGTTTCCGGCACCGGCACCTGGCGCACGGCGCGTTGCAAAGCGAGCAACTCTTCACCCGTCCAGATTTTTTGAAGCGGCGCGGGCGCATCGCTCGTGGTGGTCAGGAGAATCTGCACTTCTTCATCGTGCGACGGATAATTCACGCGCAGGTTGAACATGAAGCGATCCAGTTGCGCCTCGGGCAGCGGATACGTTCCCTCCTGTTCGATGGGATTCTGCGTGGCCATCACGAAAAACGGCGACGGCAGATCGTAGCTGCGGCCGGCGACGGTGACGCGCCGTTCCTGCATGGCTTCGAGCAACGCGGCCTGCGTTTTCGGCGGCGTGCGGTTGATTTCATCGGCGAGAATCAAGCTGGCGAACACCGGCCCGCGAATGAAACGGAATTGCCGCCGGCCATCGTCGCTCTCCTCCAAAATTTCCGTCCCGGTGATGTCGCTCGGCATGAGGTCGGGCGTGAACTGGATGCGTTGGAACGGAAGATCCAGCAATTCGGCGAGGCTGCGGATGAGCAACGTTTTCGCCAGGCCAGGCACGCCGATCATCAAGACGTGGCCTTGCACGGCCAGCGCGACGAACAAGTCGCGGATGATTTCGTCCTGGCCGATGATGCGTTGATCCAGCGCGTCGGCGAGCTGGCGATAGCGGGCGGGCACTTGTCGGAGCAGCGCTACATCGGCTTCGGTGACAAGGTCGGGCTTGGGCGGAGTCATGTTGGGCGGAGTCATGGTATTCATGGATGGTTTTGGCGGTCAGTTGTTCATTTTAAGCCGTTGGTTTGGTTGGTGGCCGGCGGGACGTTCACGCCAAACGGCGCGTTGAGAATTTTTCCGCTGGCTGGATCAGCCAGTTGGGCGTGCTCGGACTGCGCGATGTTGGATTTTTTGCAATATTCGCTGACCTCCGCCGAGGCGCGGGCCGCAATGTCCGCGAAAGGTGCTTGGGGCGTCGCGGCAAATTGCTTCACCCAGTCCGGCAGAAAACGCGGCTGATCCGGCTCGCCCTGTTCCATGGTGGCGGAAAGCACCGTGCGCCGCCCGTCCGCCAGCACCGGCAAAAATCCACCCGCGTTGCCTGTGCCGATGAAAACAAACTGCCGGCCCGGAATCGCGTCAAGCGCCGGCTTCAAATCCGCCGCCGTCAGCCGCGGGCCGGACACTTGAAACGCCGGCCCGCCGCCCTGCGCCCGGCCGGTTTGACCGAGCAGCACCAGCCAGAATTCCTCGCGCACCGAACCGGCGAGCGCGTGCAGCTTTTGCAAAATCTGTTCGCGCGAAATTTTGCCGGAGAGAATTTCTACATGGCTGGAATCAAAACCGCGCGCGATCAGATTTTTTTTGGTGTCGTCTGCCAGCGATTGGATCTGCTCCGGCGCATCGGTGGCAATCAGCCCGACGAGGATGAGCGCGCCCGGCCCGGGCGTGATTGGAACCGTCGCCGCCGCATGATCGAGCGGAACGGTTTCGGGCTTGTTGGCAAGCTGTGCAAAGGCAAGTGTCGCCACCGCCCCGACCATAAACACGGCGGTGCCGACCGCGAGAGAGAATTTCAATTTCGCCCACGCCATCGCTCGCAATGCACCTTGGATGATCGCATTGGTGGCAGGCGTGGTCGCTTGAGCCGCACCCGCCGAGGCGGCGAAGGCAATCACCGGCGCGGGCGCGGCGCTGACCGAATTGGCCGCCACCGTGCTGGCGATCACCGCAACGCTCAAGGTGACACCCCGCCGCGCGAACAGTCCGCGCAATTTTTCCAGCGCACGCTGGACGCGTTTTTGGGCCGCGCGTTCGTCCAATTCGAGCGACTCCGCGACTTCCTTCATGCTTTTGTTCTCGAAAAACCGCAGCACCAGCGCGTCGCGGTCGCGGTCGCGCAGACGGGCCATCGCCTCGTCGAGCACGGGCGACAGTTGCCGCCAGGCCGGGTCATGTGTGTTCTGTTCAGTGATGGCTTCCATGTGGGCCTCCTCTTCACGTCGTTGCCGCCGACGTTCGCGTCTGAGGACATCCGCGCAGGCGAACCGGGTCGTCCGATACAACCAGCCGGATAGAATTGTTTCCCGGTTTAACGAGCCGGCCTTGCGCGACAAAATGACAAACACCGCCTGCGTCACATCCTGCGCCAGATGCGCATCGCCCAACTGCCGCAAGGCCGCCGAATACACCAGCCCGACGTGGCGCGACACCAGCTCGGCAAACGCCGCCTCCGATTGCCCGGTGGCATACGCTTGCACCAACCCCATGTCCTCATTGTTCATTTCACTTGGTAAATGGCCGCCGACAATAATTTGGAGACAAAAAATTTCATGCGGGAACGCCGCCAGCATAGTGATTCAGTTGAAGAGGACAACTGGAATACGGGCGAATTATGGCCGGTCTTTCCCCAGCCGTGGAACAGAATAATACCAATTCTCAAAAACAATCGGGGCGTTGGTAGGGCGTCGCTGCCGCGACGCCGGCGTGAATCGCAGTCGGTGCGGGGAAGGCGGCGCGGCAGCGCC
>JAYVCM010000270.1:0-2689 GCA_043749955.1 Limisphaerales bacterium
GCGGATGGACGAATCAATCGCCGTCTGCAGGTTCCAGTTCGTCTTGCGCCACGAATCCGGCACGAGCATCCAGCCGCGCGGCTTGTCAATCGCCAGCACGGAGCGGTCTTCAAACAAGATGCGGATCGGTTCGCAGCCGGGCAGTTCAATGAAATTGGGTTTGGCCATTCGCGCCATGGTAGCAGCCGGGGTGAACCGGCTCAAACTTTTCGGCAAGGCGGGAAAAATCACAGAAGAAAAAGTAAAGCTTCCCAGCGGTTCAGACGGAGTGCGGCTGTGCCGTCCTCGACCAGCCGCAGCAGCTTCGCATCGCCATGCGCGTCGGAAAACTTCACCCCACTCGACGCTCGGTTGTGCTGCGGCTGGTCGCCGCGACACAGCCGCGCTCCGTCATTCTGCGGGGGTGACGAGTTCGCTGGCGCGGCGGATGGCCACGCGCCCGGCGAGCGGCGGCGGCAGCGTCGCCGGCGAAAAAGTTTCCTCGTCCCGGAACGTGTAGATGACCAGCCGGATCAGGCCGGGATGGAAAAAATCTTTGTCCATCTGCTGGAGCCGTTCCACGGAAAGTGCGTCCGCCACAAAGACCGCGCCGTGGAACTGGTCGCCCACCGCAAAGATGAACGGATTTTCCAGCAGGAATTTTTTGGTGGCCGGCGTGAGGGCGGCAATTTTCAGGGCGAAGCCCTGCCACGAGCTGCCGGTGATGGCCTGGGACATTTTCCTTTTGAAATTCAAAACGCCGTCGCGGAGCAGGGCGCGGGAGCTGCCGAGGTTCAGCCGCGTCTCGCCCCGCGCGCACAGGTGCTGGAAGGAGAAATGATACATGGCGGCGAGGATGCCTTCGCGGACGTGATCCGTCCCGTCCGCGCGGACGCCGACTGACCAGAGGCGCGGGCAACCATGGTCATAGAGGATCAACGTCCCGGCGAGATCGTGGCCGGGCTGGCTGGGTTTGTGGACGAGCAGCAGGTCGAAAGCCTGGCATTTTTTTCGTTGCTCATCGTAGGCGACCAGCAGGGCTTCCTCGCCGTAGTTCTTGCGGACGAATGGCAGGTGCATCTGCTGGTAGTAGTCGCGCAACCGCGCCTCGTCGTGCGTCACCGCATAGGCGAAACCGCTGCGGCGGATGACGCGGAGGTCGGACTTGACGGATTCGCGCTTCATGAATTCCTCCGGGATGGGCAGGTTGACCTCGCCGTTTACCCAGGCGGGGATGAAAAACCAGCCGTCCTGCTGCAACCAGTCGTAATGCGAGCGGTTGGTTTCCACGACGACGAGGGAGCAGTCATGTTTCGTCGCGAGATCCTGGCGGAAGAGGTCGCGTAATTTGACCCGGCCCAAGGCGGTCTCGCGCGGGATGCCGCCAAACGCGAGGCGGAAAAAATAATTTTTGTTCTGGCTGGCCGCGCTGCACAGGATGGCCAGCGGCGGCTGGCCGTCCACGGATTCGACCCTGGCGAGCATCACCTGGTGCGGGCGCAGCCAGCGGCGCGCGAGGATGAGCGGCCGGCCCAGCCGGAGCAGCCCCGGCAAGACCGTGAGGCGGAATTTTATGAGGCCGATGTTCTTCCAGCGGCGGAACTGTTGGCGGATGCTTTTCATTTGGACGGCGATAAGGTTTAACCTCCGCCAGCTTGGGCGACGCTATTTCAGACTTTCCTGCCCGTCAAGAAATGTTCCGGGTGATTTCATGGGGCGGCGGTGGCGGACGGAGCCGGGCATGACGCACACGTGGATTGCCAAACAACGGCACATGGGGAACTGGACGCACGCCGCCAGCCGCGTTGCAAAACTAAAAATTGAACCCGACGAACAAAATGAATTCAGGTTGGAATAAAGCTAGGACAGAACCGACCCCTTCACGGCATGAGTAGTCAATATCAAGAACCGACCCCTTTACATACGTGACAGTTACTGACTTACACTTGCAAGGCTTACACTGCCATTCTGCTCTGCCGGTCAAAGACTCATCGGTAATTAAACCCAGGGCATCTATTTTGTTTATTAAGTTGTTCTTGGCCATTGCGCTTAGATTTGGCTCCCCACGCTTCTCTAACGGATCTCTATTTATCCAACGATTCGACGCAGGTTGAGGTGATTTCGGCACAACGCTGGCCATTTGTGAGGTTTGAAACCCCGGTTCGCCAATCGGATCGCGCGACAGCCAGCGCCCAGTTGACGGGCAGTAGTAAGCAGAAGCGATTTGTGCCGTAAGCAACACAAACAGAACAACGATGATTGATTTTGCAGTTTTCATGGTGTTTGAAACAGGTTTCATGGGGCTTGTTGAAGCAGATTCGGGCTGATTGCATCTCCACGCCCGCACGAGTTTTTATGCGAGACTGAAACTTGCCGGCGCAATGACGGCTTGTAAAAGCGGTAGCCGTAGTAAAGCAGATCGGATTCGTCGTCAGCGTATTTGGTCGAGAACCGGAACGGATTGTTCCTGGCCATGACCCTCGTCACGCGCACCGGCTCGCCAAACGCCGCGTATTCATCATTGGCCGCCACCGTCCCGTCAGCGGCATTGATGAGCGCCGCCACATTGCCGTTGCCGTCAAACGCCGGGAAACAGTTCGTCGTCGCGGAACTGGGCCTAACCCGTCTTGATGGACACCGTGGCGGTGGTGGGCTAAAAGAAAGTGCCCATGAATAAAAACTCACCGACTGAACCTTCCCTCGCCGTGGC
>JAYVCM010000271.1:0-5006 GCA_043749955.1 Limisphaerales bacterium
AAAAAACGCATCGAGGAATTGTTGCAGGCGGTCGGCCTCGACGCCGCCTACGCGCAGCGTTATCCGCATGAATTTTCCGGCGGCCAGCGCCAGCGCATCGGCATCGCGCGCGCGCTGGCGGTGGAACCGGAAATCATCATCTGCGACGAGCCGGTCAGCGCGCTGGACGTTTCCGTGCAGGCGCAGATCATCAACCTGCTGCGCGACCTCCAGCAGCAGCGCGGCCTGGCGTATCTGTTCATCGCGCACGACCTCGCGGTGGTGGAGCACATCAGCCGCCGCGTGCTGGTGATGTATCTCGGAAAAATCGTGGAGCTGGCGGACGCCAAGGAGATCATCCGCGCCCCACAGCATCCCTACACGCAGGCGCTCATCTCCGCCGTGCCGGAAGTGGACCCGGACTCGAAACGGCAGCGCATTATTTTGCCGGGCGATGTGCCGTCGCCGATTCATCCGCCGGCGGGCTGCCCGTTTCATCCGCGCTGCCCGGTGGCGGTGGAAAGATGCCGCGGGGAAATTCCGCCGTTGCGCGAGATTTCAGAAAATCATTTCGCCGCGTGCCATCTGGCGTGATGCGTGATGCGTGAAACGTGAGTCGTTTTCAAATCCGCCGCATCACGCATCACGCATCACGCATCACGTTTCATTTCAGCTCAAAGTCATGCTCGCCCTTGAATTGTCCGGCGGTCACGATGAGGCGGTAGGTCACGTTGGTTTCGAGCACTTGCGCCCGGGTTCCCTTGATGGCGGGCTTCAGGCCGCCGATGAACTGGCCGTAATAAAACGTTTTCACCGGCACCGAGTTCGAGTCCGTGACGAGATGCCAGAGCGGCAGGACGTTTTTGTTGGTCTGGAATCCGGCGGCGGGGACAACTCGCAGTTCGGTGAGCTGGAGCTGGCGGCTGATGCCGAATTTCAACGACGGCAGCGCGCCGCCGCGCATCTGGCGGGGATTGAGATTACGAATGGTGTGAAAGAGCTTGAGGGTCTTGGGCTGGAACCAGTCGGTGAAATAAACCGCATAGACCGCAGCCAGCACCACCGCGACCAGAATGAGCAGCCAGTTTTTTTTAGTCATAAAAATTTGTAACGCAGCGGAACTCCGGCGCGTCGAACTGTCTGTCCAGACGCGGCCAACACGGCAATGGTTATGAAAATTAAAAAACATTTTTCCGGCGGGCGCGAAAAAATCTTTCGCGCGGCGTCCGCGTTCACGCTCATCGAGCTGCTCGTGGTCATTGCCATCATTGCCATTCTCGCGGCGATGCTGATGCCGGCGTTGAGCAAGGCCAAGGAGGCGGGCAAACGCATCGCCTGCCTCAACAACCTCCGGCAGCTCGGCCTGGCGCAGAAGATTTATGCCGGCGACTTCGCGGACCAGTTCCCGCACCGCGCCGACCGGAACCGCTGGCCGCAGCAGATGTTCGAGAGCTACGCGCGCAACCCAAAGGTGCTGCTCTGCTTGAGCGAGGGGGCCACGCCGCCCAGCACCTTTGAGACGGACGCCGTTCGTTTTCCCGCCGACGCCGCGCCGCGCAGCTACCTGATGAACGGCTTCAACGATTATTACTCCGCCACCCTCGGCATCCCCGCCTCCGAATGGGACCGCCTCAACCTGGCCATCGTGGCCGGCACCACGTCCATCAAGGAGCAGGCCATCCGCTACGCCTCCGAGACCGTGATCCTGGGCGAAAAAAAATCGGACGCGGGCGATTACTTCATGGACATCTTTGAGAACGGCGGCAATGACACCACGGGCATCGCCGAGCAGTCCCGCCATTCCGGCCGCGGCGCCAACACCCAGACCGGCGGCTCGAACTTCACCTTCGCCGACGGCAGCGCCCGCTTCATCAAATTCCCGCAGGTGTTCAGCCCCCTCAACCTCTGGTGCATCACCGACGCCGACCGCAAGGCCAACGCGTTCTTCTACTGAACCGGTTTGGAAAATATAAAAACGCCGGCGGCCTGGCGGCCGCCGGCGTTTTGCTTTTCAGCATTCAACGGTTACTCCGCCGTTTTTTTCTTCGTGAACGTGTGCGTCGCGTGGCCGTAGAAGGATTCCGCACATTCCATCAGCGTTTCCGAAAGCGTCGGGTGCGCGTGGACCGTCAGCGCGATGTCCTCGGCGGTCGCGCCCATCTCCATCGCCAGCACCGCCTCGGCGATGAGTTCGCCCGCGCCCGCGCCGCAGATGCCCACGCCCAGCACGCGCTCGGTTTCGGGATCAATCAGCATCTTCGTCACGCCGTCCGTGCGGTCAAACGACAACGCGCGGCCAGACGCGCTCCACGGAAATTTGGAAACAGTGTAGGCCACGCCCTTCTCCTTCGCCTCGGCCTCGGTCAAACCGCACCACGCCAGTTCGGGGTCGGTGAAGACGACCGCAGGAATGACGCTCTCAAACACGCTGCCCTCGCCGTGGATGTTCTCGACGGCGATGCGCGCCTCCTTGTGCGCCTTGTGCGCGAGCAGGATGCCGCCCGCGATGTCGCCGATGGCGTAGATGCTCGGGTCTTCCGTCTGCATCTGCGTGTTGACCTTCACAAAGCCTTTTTCGTCAAGCGCGGCCTTGGTGTTTTGCAAACCAAGGTCGGCGCTGTTCGGCACGCGGCCAACGGAGACCAGCACGCGGTCGTAAAGCTCGGCAAACTTTTCGCCGTTGAATTCGGATTCAACTTTGATCTGCTTGCCGACGGTGGCCATCTTTGTGACGCGCGCCTTGAGCCGGATTTCCTTGAAACATTTTTTGGCGTTCGCCACGACGGGCCGCGCGAGGTCGGCGTCCGCACCGGCGAGAATCGCATCCAGCGCCTCGATCACCGTCACCTTGCTGCCGAGCGCGGAATAAACAAAACCCAGTTCCATGCCGATGTAACCGCCGCCGATGACGAGCAACTTTTCGGGGATGTCCGTCACTTCGAGCGCCTCGGTGGAGGTCATCACGCGCGGATTGCCAAGGTCAAACGCCTTCGGCATCGCCGGCACGGAACCGACGGCGAGAATCGCCTGGTCGTATTCCACGAACTGCTGCCCCGACTCCGTCTCGACGCGCAACTTGTTCGAGCCTTCAAAATAAGCGCGCCCGGTGATGACCGTCACGCCGCGCATCTTAGCGAGCGTGGCAATGCCGCCGCCGAGCTTTTCCAAAATCGAATTTTTCCAGGTGCGGAGTTTTTCCACTTCGATCTTCGGTTCGGTGAACGTGATGCCGCGATGCGCCGACTCACGCGCGTTCACGATCTGGTGCGTCGCGTAAAGCAGCGCCTTCGACGGGATGCAGCCCCGGTTCAAGCACACGCCACCGAGGCGTTTCTCGCGCTCGATGAGGATGACCTTCTTGCCCAGGTCCGCCGCGTAAAACGCCGCCGCATAACCGCCGGGGCCGGCACCAACAACCACAATTTCAGTTTTGATCGAATCCATAATTATTTTTTCTCGTCGTTCAAAGTTTCCGCGCGGGTAGTGGCACAGGCATCTTGCCTGTGAGTTTCTGCGAGTGCGACCCGGCGGTTTTAGAACACACAGGCAAGATGCCTGTGCCACTACTGCCGTTACGCCGCTCAACCGCTGCAGCGGAAATATTTTTCCAATGATTCATTCGATTAAGAGAATGAGGAGGACGAATTATTCGTCACAGTTTCACCACGGCCTCATCAAAATTTTCAAACGCCTTCAACAAGTCCACGGTGAACCGCGCCGCGCTGCCGCCGTCAACCACGCGATGATCGTAACTCAACGCCACCGGCGTCATCATGCGCACTTCCACTTTGCCGTCGCGCACCACCGGCTTGAGCGCGCCGCGACCGAGGCCGAGGATGGCGACTTCCGGCAGATTGATGATGGGCGTGAAATGCGCGCCACCGATCGCACCCTGGTTGGAGATGGTGAACGTGCCGCCTTTCATTTCGTCGGCGGTGATCTTCCGGTCGCGCGCCTTCGCCGCGAGCGCTTCCAGTTCCTTCGCCAGGTCGAACAAAGATTTTTTGTCCACGTCACGGATGACCGGAACCATCAAACCTTGGTCCGTGTCCACCGCGATGCCGAGGTGGACGTATTCCTTGAGGATGATTTCGTTCGCGACTTCATCGAGGCTGGAATTGAAAATCGGATGCGCCTTCAACGTCGCCGCGACCGCTTTCAACACGAACGGCGTGAGCGTGAGCTTGACGCCCTTCGCCTCGTAGGCTGCGCCGAATTTTTTCCGCAGCTCACCGAGCTTCGTGAAATCAATGTCATCGAACTGCGTGACGCGGGCGACGGTGTTCCAGCTTTCGGACATGCGCCGCGCAATGACCTTGCGCAACGGCGTGACCGGCTTTTTGCTGACCGGCCCCCACTGTGAAAAATCCACCTGCACCGGCGCGGGTTTGGCCGGAGCCGCCGCCGCACTGGTGACCACAGACGCGGGTCTCGCCGCCGCGCGGATCAAACGCTGGATGTAATTCTTTACGTCCTCGCCCGTGATGCGTCCGCCGGATTCGCTGCCGTGAATTTTACGCAGATCAATTCCGAACTCCCGCGCCGCCTTGCGCACGGACGGCGAGGCGGCGGGATTTTCATTCACGATTTCATCCGCCCCCGATTCATTCTCATCCTCTTCCTCATGCTCATCCTCAACGACCGGCGCAGGTTTCGCCGCCGCTTTTTTGGCGGCAGGCTTCGGCGCAGAGGCGGCAGAAGCCGCGGCAGTCGCCGGAGCCGCGCCGCCGGCGAGCGTGATGATTTTCTGGCCGACGCCAATGCGGTCGCCCGCCTTCACATGCACCTTGGCCACGACGCCGGCGCCGGTGGACGGGATGGAAGCCACGGCCTTTTCATTTTCCAATTCCATGATGGCCTGGCCGTTGGCGACCGTGTCACCTTCCTTCACGAAGATGTTCACCACCACACCGGAATCAGCGCCTTCGCCCAGTTTGGGAAGTTTTACGTCCATAAATTTGAAACGACAGCTTGCCGAATAACCGCGCGGCTTTCCAGAAAATAAAATTTCGCCGGTGGGTTGGTGA